>JAISIO010000127.1 GCA_031262005.1 Bacteroidales bacterium | reverse complement strand
ACCCCACACAAATTTCAAACAACGACTCTTCTTTAAAATATTGATTAGCAATTGTTTGCAATTCGTTTGCCGTAATAGAGTGAATTATATTCCAATAATTCCGATAATACTCGTTAGTCAAATTATATTCCATCAAAAACTTACAACTATCGCTTAACGCAAAGCAACCATCGAAATTGCGCGCCATGGTAGCCAACATATAATTGCGCACAGTTTCCAATTCTTCATGAGGCACCCGTTCTTGGCGCAAACGGGCAAGTTCCTTATATACTTCGGCTGAGGCTTCTGTACGCACTTCTTTTTTAACCTGCGATGCTATCACAAAATAGGCACTTTCTTTGTATGGAATAATTCCCGAGCCAATGCCGTAGGTATAGCCTTTGTCTTCACGAATATTGGTCATCAGCCGCGAACCGAAATATCCTCCTAAAATAGTATTGAGCACCTGCAAAGCCGCATAATCATTGTGATAGACGTTTATTATCGGTTTTCCTATGCGCACAGCAGTCTGTACGGCATCAGGACGTTCAAAATAGTGTTTGTGTTCAGCATCTTGTTGCATTGCAAACCGATTGCATTCTTTTTGTTTTGTTACATTTTTCCAATTATCTGCGCCAAAATACCGTTCAAAAATTGATGAATGCTCAGCTTTGTAGTTGCCGGCAATAAGAATTTTACAGTTGCGAGGCTGCAAATTGGTGCTATGATATTCGCGCACTATTTCTTGCGAAATATTCAAAAAATCATTGGGTTCTGCCGATTTTCCATAAGGATGAGAGCTACCGAATAATGCTCGTGCAAATTTTTTTTGTGCAATAACTTCTACTTTTTCACTTTCAATACGGTATTGTTGCTGTTTTTTTGCAATGTAGGTATCTATTTTTTCCTGTAAAAAGAGCGGTTCCGAAAGCATGTCAAAAACAATTTGTATTGTTTGCTCAAAATATTTTTCTAAACAATACACGCTTATTGTTGAACTATGTTTTGAAGTATTGTAATACACGTAACTACCGAGATAATCAATTGATTCAGCACATTGTTCGGCAGTAAACCTTGAAGTTCCTTCCGACAACAAATTCAGCGTTGTAGAAGCCGCCAAAGGTTGCTGCTGAGAATATTCTCCACCATCGAATATAAAATCGACTTTCAATATCGGTTGTTCACCTGCTTGTATGGCATACACAGGTACACCGTTAGAGAGTGCTTGAACCGAATATGGAATTGGTGCAAGTGTTTGTAAAACTTTAAATGGCGGAGCTTGTGTGCGTTGTAGAGTTGTCATAAAAAAGTATGAAGGAATAGGAATTAGCAATTATTACATTATACTGCCGTCAAATCTTGGAATGTGAGTAGTAATACAGCGTAGAATCATTTGTTTCTCGGAAAATTTCAATTGCAACACGCTGTAAGTCAGGCGCACTAATTTGTTGATAATTAATTATTTCTGAGTTTATTAATTCCACATTACCCAATTGAGCAAATTTAGCCAGATTCATGGCTTTGTTCAATATTCCGGTTTCGTTAAAAATTATATGCGATTCTATTTTGTTTGTAATTTTCTGCAATTCGTAGGTAGAAAGCGGCGTATTCTGCAATTTGTGCAATTCCTCGTAAATAGCGGTTTCTGCTGTTTCCATAGACACATTCGGCATCAAATTTCCGCAAATAATAAGTAATCCGGCATGATCTTCGCCGGTAATGTAAGCGTTTATTTCGCTAAACAGTTTTTTTGCTTGTACCAATTGCGTATATAGTCTCGCCGATTTCCCGTTGGAAAGCACATCAGAAAGCATATCGGCTGCGTAATAATCGGGGTGCAAACGATTGGGTATGTGAAAAGCTTTGTACAGAGCATTACTCGGCACTTCACGCTCTACACTCTGTGTGCGTTTTTCGGTTTGCGGCGGCTCTTGCGCAATTTCTTTGTACATTACATCTCGCTTAGGAATTTGAGCAAACCATTTGTTTGTCAAAGCCATAACCTCTTCCACCGAAATATTTCCCGAAAGGGTAAGAATGGCATTATTAGGAGCATAGTGATTGTAAAAAAAATCACGCACATTGTCGAGCGTAGCCTGCTCAATGTGTTCTATGTTTTTACCAATTGTAGCCCATTGATACGGGTGAACTTTGTAAGCAAGCGGACGTAAATATAGATGCGCATCGCCGTAGGGACGGTTTAAATAACGCTGCTTAAACTCTTCTATTACAACATTTTTCTGAATATCTAAACTATGTTGTGAAAAATCTAATTCCATCATTCTATCCGATTCCAACCAAAAGGCAGTTTCTATATTTTCTTTGGGCAGCGTAATGTAATAATTTGTAATATCGGTATTGGTAAAGGCATTGTTTTCGCCTCCTACTCGCTGCAAAGCACCATCGAAATCGGGAATATGTTTCGAGCCACCAAACATTAAGTGCTCAAACAAATGCGCAAAACCTGTGCGTTCGGGATTTTCGTTTTTCGAGCCTACTTTATACAAAATGTTCATGGCTACAAATGGTGTTGTAGTATCGGTATTGACAATACACTGTAAACCATTGGCAATCGTAAAGGTTTGATAATTAATCATTTTTATATTTAGTTGATAAGGAACAAGAAACAAGGAACAAGTTGATAAGGAATTACGATACTTCGTTTACTCGTTTACTTGTTTACTACAATAAATTACTCGCCAACTCCGAAAGTGGGCTTCTCTCACCTTTTACCAAATTAATGCTTGTGAATAAATTTTGTCCTTTCATTTTAGCACTCAAGTACGAAAGTCCATTCGACAAACTATCTAAGTAAGGCGAATCAATTTGCTGAATATCACCGGTAAACACAATTTTTGTTCCTTCGCCGGCACGGGTTATAATTGTTTTCACTTCGTGCGGCGTAAGATTTTGTGCTTCGTCAATTATGAAAAATACTCTTGAAAGCGAACGTCCGCGAATGTATGCCAACGGGGAAATTTCAAGCGTTCCGTCGGCGAGCATTCCGTCAATATTATGTTTTTGATTTCTTCGTGCTAAAATTTGTTTTATTACCTGCAAATTGTCGAACAACGGCAACATATAGGGGCGAATTTTATCTTTTTCGTTGCCAGGCAGAAAGCCCAATTCTTTACCAAGAGCCACAATCGGACGTGCGAGTAAAATTTGATCGTATTCTTCGTGTACGTGCAAAGCCGCCGCCAGTGCCAGCAAGGTTTTTCCTGTTCCTGCTGTACCTGTGAGGGCAATCAGTTTTATATCGTTATTGGTAAGTGCGTGCAGAGCAAACGTTTGTTCCACATTGCGAGGTTCTATGCCATACGCTACCGTTTTATTCACGCGCTCAATTTTACCTGTTGTGGGATTGTAGTACACCAACACACTTGAAGATTCATGACGCAAAATAAAATACTCATGGGTTTCGGGACGGGTAATACCTATTTCTTCAAGCGAACATTCCGGCGTGGTATGTTTTGCGTAAAAACGATTGATTATCTCAGCAGTGTCGAGCATAATTACTCGCGCACCATCTTCTATTTGTTCAATATTTTCAACTTTATCGTTTTCAAAATCAGCGGCAGCCATTCCTATTGCTTTTGCTTTCATGCGCAAATTAATATCTTTCGACACCAAAATAACAGGAATATCAACTTTGAGAGCCTCCATTTCGGCTTTTACTTGAACGGCGGTAGCCAGAATTCGGTGGTCAGGCGTTTGCTCCATAAACGATAAACGCATAATTTCCGGATATTCTTTCAGCAGTTTTACAAATATTTTGCCTCGTCCTTCACCCAAATCTACGCCAATGTTGAAAATTGTTTCATCGGAAATTTTGTCCAAATCGCGCATAAATTGCCGTGCATTCCAGCCTAATTCATTTTCACTTTTCTTAAACTTATCTAATTCTTCGAGCACCGTTATTGGAATAACAATATCATTATCCTGAAATGCATACATTGCACTGTGATTGTGCAAAATAACGTTGGTGTCTAATACAAATATTTTTTTTGCCATACCTATAAATAGTTTTTTATAAAACGTTAAAATTACTGTTTTTTTATAACAACACAAGTGTTTGTTGAATTATTGTTAGAAAATAATCTATTTCCTCTCGCTTTTTCGGAGTTATATGGTGATAGCACAAAAATCAATTAATTCACTAATAATCAAACGATTTTGAATAATAATAATGTCCACAGATAACACAGATTTACACAGATTTTTTATAATTTATCTGCGAAAATTTGTTAAATCTGTGTCGTCTGCGTGCGAAAAGAAAAAACAACGTATCAGAAATTTTCAATTTTCCATTAAATTCGTACTTTTACCACGCCGAAAAATTGCAAAATATATGATTATCAAAAATCTCCATTGTTTTCAATACCGTAATCTTTCCGATATAGCATTTGAATGTAATGCCAACATTAATTGCATTGTGGGGCAAAACGGTGTAGGAAAAACCAATATTTTGGATAGTATTTACTATTTGGCGTATTGTAAAAGCAACATTGTGGCAAACGATGCAATGCATGTGCAACATGGTTGCGATGCATTTATGATACAAGGTGAATTTGAAAACCAAGAGCAACACTACAAAATTCATTGCGCCTACCGCAACAAAGAAAAAGTAATGAGCTGTAATGACAAAAAATACAGCCGTCTTTCAGAACACATCGGACTCGTTCCTTTGGTATACATCTCTCCTGCCGATGTTTCGCTCATTCACGACGGAGCAAGCGAGCGACGCAAATTTATAGATGCCTTTATTTCGATTTTCGATAAAAATTACTTACAATTGTTGCTTACCTACAACACGTTACTTGCGCAGCGCAACAGTTTGCTCAAAACCAAACGAATAGATTATACGTATGTGTCGGTAATTGATGAGCGAATG
>JAISIO010000082.1 GCA_031262005.1 Bacteroidales bacterium | reverse complement strand
CCATTGGAAATATACTTGAGCGAACCGATAAGGTATATACTTGTACCGAAAATTCCCATGCAACCGCCAATAAACCCGTATGGATATGGTGGTAAGTGTATCTCGTACGGGTCTATGTAACACACATCAAAAGTGCGTTGTTCCAATGCGTGCGCAATTCCTTTATCAGACGTTATAATGGCTCTATCGGTAAGTGCAAGCGTAGAACAACGTGTATACGCTTGCGGTAGATGAATAAATTGATGTCCGCGACACAGAATCATAATTGCAGGGTCGGTCATTCCTGTTTTGTGGAACACGTATTCGGAGGTTGCCACACAATTATATGCAACAGAATTGCGCAACGTTTCATTAATCGGCATTGTTCCTTCGCTGAAATCAATGCCGTTATTCCGAAAAAAATCTTTGTATTCCTGAGGTATGTTCGGCGCAACAATAAATGTATTATTATATTGAAACAGAAACACATCGGGATGGCACGAAATGGCTTCGTATGTAATTCCTTGTGTACGAAACTGTATAACACAAAATTCTTCGGAAAGCCGTTCCATAGCAGCTTTCGGTGTGCGGACATCAACAATACAAAAAGGTACAGTATGAGACATAAAATTATTTCAATTAACCATTAACCTCTAACCATTAATCATTAACCACTACAAACTCGTATCGAAAAAGTGATAAATTACCCGAAAAAGTAACATTATTTGCTTTTTTCTGCAACAGTTTTCTATTACTCGCAGCGTGCCCAATTGCAAAATTGAGTTGCGAAGGTGCTACTTCTATATGTAAATTTTCGTGGCATCCGGTAATTTCACGCTGAAAAATTCCGTACCAAATATGGCTCAAAAGCAATTCCTTAAACGAATGATGATACGGACCGGCAAGCAATGCACCGCCATCGAGATCGCTGCTTGGATGCAAACCGACACGCAGAATATGTACTCCCGCATTTTCCAACAACTGATACACCGGAGCAGTCCATTCGAGAGCTTCGGCAAGCGAAAGAGGCGTATATAATCCTTTTTTATATAATTCTGCCAACGGCGTGTGTTCCACCACAAGCGTGGGGTAAATTCGAGTGGAATATGCGCCCAAATCACAAATTGTTTGCGCCGTTTGTAGAGCAATTTCCTGTGTGTCGCCGGGTAAACCTATCATCATTTGCAAACCGAGTTGAAAACCATAGTTGCGAATAAGTTGTGCGGCATTCGCAATATGAGCGTAGGTATGTCCCCTACCCGATTTGCGCAAAACCTCATCGTTAGTCGATTGTGCGCCAAGTTCAATATCGCGCACCGAATACGATTTCAGCATTGTAAGAATTTTAGTATCAATATAATCGGGACGAGTTGAAATACGAATACTATGCACTTTGCCGCTGTGTAAATATGGTTGCACTAGTTGCAAATAGTGTTCCTGCTCCTCAAAAGGCATGGCGGTAAACGTGCCGCCAAAAAACGCAATCTGTACTTCAGCATTGCTTCCGCAGGTTTGTAAATGTTGCTCTATTGTGTTCACAATTTGTTTGTCAGCAGGCATAAAACTTTGACTGCTAATAGAATGTTGATTGCAAAACACGCATTGGTGCGGACAAGAACGTTGAGGAAAAAAGATTGGTATGTTTATGTGTTTCATAGTAGGAAACGAGTTGAGTAGAAATTTTTAGATATTGGGATATTCGTAGATATTCGATTGATATTCATTGTTTTGAATTTTTGAACATATCGTCGGCTGTATTTTTTCCTAACATATTTGCAATCTGGAAAATTCCTTAATCTTTTGAATATGCGCAATTGCCAAACACTACATTTTGGATTGCTGCGTTCCTCGCAATGATGCTCTTTTGTACGTCATTGCGAGGAACGCAGCAATCTATTTTTTTATAAAAATCGTTTTGTATAGAATTACGAATATTCAAACAAAAAATCCCATCAGCTGCTTACACTCCTCCACCGTTAATTGCCCCGGAGCTGTTGCCGATTGGGCATCGAGAGCAGCAAACGTGAACGGACTTCCTAAATACATATTTGCAAAACGGGTAATTTTTCCCTTTTCGCCCATTGCCAAAGCAACAAGATTTTTGTAACGAGCGTAGAGTGCCAAAACTCGCGCACTGTCGGTTGGCGAAGTTGCCGTTACCGCAATTTTTGCAATCGCCGCTCCATCAGAAAAACATTGATTAACAATAGCATACAATTCCTCATCGGTAGGAGTATTTTCGTAATTATGATAGGAAATTATTACTTTACAATCGTGTTTTTGTGCACACTCAATAATTTCCTGTTTCAATTCCGCAGTGCTTTCAATTTCTACATCTACATAGTGAGCACCATGTTCTATTGCTGTTTTAAGTAATACTACACGAGTTGTATCATCTACAAATTCAGGACGACAGGTTGCAATGCTTGGCTTTTGCACCTGAGAAAACACTATGCGCACATCGTCGGCAGAAAATTTCGACAAATCTATCCGAATTTCAGCCATATCGGCAACCGTAGCTTTTTCAATGCAACGCTGTATGTTGCTCTCAGCTATACTAACACAAATCATTGATATACTGTTCTAATGTTTCAAACGAAATTTTTTCAATATATGCTTTCCCTATCTCCGAAAGTAGCACAAAATGAACGCCGCTGCCTTCTCGTTTTTTATCGCCTTTCATGGCTGCGTATAATTCGTCGGCATTAACGTCTGTTTTGGTAGGCAAACCTATCAAGTCGAGCAACGAAACCAATCTATCAACATCGCTCTGCGGCAGTCCACCTATTTTTTCCGATAGGCGAGCAGCATACACCATTCCCACACTAATTGCATGTCCGTGAGGTATTTTGGTAATTTTTTCAATGGCATGCCCAAATGTATGTCCAAAATTCAACAAGCGACGCATACCGCCTTCACGAGCATCTAAATTAACAATATCCGATTTTATAATAACCGAATCGGACACAAAGCGTTCCAAAGCATCTTCGTCGTAACGCAACACTTTTTGCGTATTTTTTTCAATGTAGGTAAACAAATCAGGGTCGGCAATTGCGCCATGTTTTATTACTTCTGCCATTCCACTCAGTAGTTCTTTGTGTGATAATGTTTTAAGCATAGAAAGTTCGCAAATCACAAATTTAGGCAAACAAAATGTTCCGATAAAATTTTTAAATCCCTTAAAATTTACACCGTTTTTCCCCCCCACACTTGCATCTACTTGGCTCAAAAGTGTGGTAGACACAAAGCCAAATTCCACACCGCGCATAAACGTAGCCGCCACAAAACCAGCCATATCGCAAATAATACCGCCGCCAATTGCCAGAATAAACGCCGAACGGTCGCACTCGGCATCGAGCAATTGTTCGTAAATTCGTTCCACGCTATGCAATGTTTTGTGCGCTTCGCCTTGCGGAACTGTGATTAACACATCGGATTGTGGAAAACGGTTCTTGTACAGCGAAATTACAGTATCGTCGCTTATGATTACGATTTTTTTATTTTTCGGCACATACTTATGAATATTTTCTATGCTTTCGCCCACAAGTATGAGCGATGTGCCGATGGAACTGTCAATGGTTAGTTGTTTCATATATGTCAATAGTTATATATTCGGGGGTAGATTATAAGCACACATTTCTTTTATCTATGTGCATTCGTTTGCAAAACGATATAGCATTCTATTTCTTTCCCGAATTAAATTTTACGAGTTTTTCCCAATCAATTTCACCGTTGTCTTTACAGTAAGTGTTGGAAAACTCCTTGGTAAACTTGTTTATCATCTGCGAGTAAGATTTTTGAAATTTTTCATTTCGCTCTCTCGCTTGGTGTCCCAAAGGTTCTATGATTTCAACATAAAGATTTTCGTTACCCGAAATGAACGTCCAAAATTCTTGTCCACAATACTTAAAATAATCACCTTTGTCAGGATTATTATCAATACCGTAGCAACAACCATTTACTGCTACAATATGAAGTTGAGAGTTACTTGTTCTCAAAGTCTTCTTAGCGGTTTTGAAGTCGGCAATCATTTTTGCAATTTGACTGCTATTACCCCAATTCGGACCAGATTTTATTGTGATAATGTAACGAACACCATTATTATCAAATTCAAGGTCAATGTTTGAAATACCAGATTTTCGTCCACCATACACCTTTTCGTTTATAAAAATTGCCAATCCTTCGAGCCAATCACCAAAAATTGTTTCTTCATTTGAGGAGATATGAGCATCGACAATCCCTCTGACAATTTGTTCCGAAGTTGTCGTATCTTTGGCTTTGAACAAATACGGATTTTTACGTTTCAATACTTTGTCTAATTTCAAGCTATCTAAACTTTTAATTTTCTTTTCGTGAAATACACCAATATTGGCTTCAACGAACTGCGTAACTTCTTTGATATTCAGGTGTTTCATACTTTACTTGTGATTCCATTAAGTAATATTCTATCGGAGCAAATTGTTGCCTAACTTTTTCATAATATTCAGGAAGAATTTCTATCCCAATTGAATTTCTCTTCATGCGATTAGCTACTTCAATTGTTGTTCCCGAACCCATAAAAGGGTCTAAAACAGTATCGTTTTCTTGCGTAAACAACCTGATAAACCATTCGGGTAATTCTCTCGGAAATGCAGCACTATGATTTTTGTTGTTACATTCGGTTGCCAAATGAACAACGTTTGTCGGATAAACAGTTTCTTTTCCGAGCCAATTTGAAACATTTTTTCCAAATCCGCTACCATTTTTTGCATTGTCTCGAATTTTGTCTGTTTCGCTCAAATTTTTCAATCGGCACTTTGCCCAATCGCCAATCGGCACTTTTACGGCGTCTTGGTACATATTGAATTTTTTATCCTTATTAAATTGCAAAAGCCTCTCCCAAGCATCACGAAAACGATTGGACCACTTACCCGGAAAACAATTTTTTTTGTGCCAAATGAATTCTTCTGTCCACAACCAACCTTGTTTGCGCATTTCAAGAATAAGTTCCATTACATAGGTGCTTCTCTCTCCTTCAACAACTTTCTCTTTTATATTCAAAATAAAAGTTCCTGTCGGCTTCAAAACCCGCAATAGTTCTTCGGAAATAGGTAAAAACCAATCAACATATTCTTTCACACTCACCCCCCCATACGTGGATTTTCGCTGGTCGGCATAAGGCGGTGATGTTACAATTAAGTCCACTGAATTGTCGGGAATTTTCTGTAATTCTCTCCGACAGTCACCCAAATATAATTTCGTTTTCAATTCCATTTCATTCCAAGATTCACTCCACAAAAGTAGTGTTTTTTATTTATCAAATTAAATTTCTTGGGTTTTCCCTTCGCTTTCATCGTCCTCTTTATTAAATACTCCGTTGATTTACAATGCAAAACGCTTGTAGCCGTATCTATTCTGAAAGAAATTGACAACAAAAAAACGACAAATAGCACTAAATAAGAACTTGCAAAATATTAAAAACCATCATTTTACACACAACTAACTCCTAAGCATTCAAAATATTATTCTGAATATTAATAGATTCCTGATGAATTGCTTTAAAAAATTGCTCTACAAATTCTTCACTAAATCCACGCACAGCTGCTTCTTTTTTTGCTTTTTCTACAATTTGTGCCCAGCGGTCGGATTGCAAAATCTGTATATTATTTTCCTTTTTGTTCTTTCCGATTTCTTTTACCACTTCCATGCGTTGCTGTAACAGATTGAGCACATCATTATCAAGTACATCAATTTTTTGGCGCAATTCGTCCAACGATTGTTTAAATTCTACGTTGTCGCTATTTGTTTGGCGAATAACCAATTTTTGAAGTACTTCACCCACTTGTGCGGGAGTAATTTGTTGTTTAGCATCGCTCCACGCTTCTGCCGGATTGTTGTGTGCTTCTATAATCAAACCGCACAACCCCAAATCCATAGCTTTTTGCGAAATTTCAAAAATATATTGACTATCGCCGCCAATATGGCTTGGATCGCATATAATAGGCAGTTCGGGCATACGACGATGCAATTCAATTACCACTTGCCAACGAGGTTCATTGCGGTATTTTCCTTTATCAAACGCTGAAAAGCCTCTATGAATTGCTGCAAGTTTGGTAATTCCTGCGCCGGCAATGCGTTCTATTGCACCTATCCACAATTCCAAATCGGGATTAACGGGATTTTTCACAATTACCGGTACATCGGCACCTTGCAAAGCATCGGCTACTTCTTGCACAGCAAATGGATTTGCCGAAGTGCGAGCTCCAATCCATAGAATATCTACGCCCATTTTCAATGCTTCGTACACGTGCTCTTTATTGGCAACTTCGGTAGCAGTGAGCATTCCTGTTTCTTTTTTTACTGTTTTGAGCCATTTCAAACCTTGCGAACCAATGCCCTCAAACATACCCGGACGAGTACGCGGTTTCCAAATTCCCGCACGGAAAATCTGTACACCAATAGCTTTCAATCCTCGTGCGGTTTCAAGCATTTGTTCTTCACTTTCGGCACTGCATGGTCCCGAAATTACTAATGGTCTGGTAGGGTCTATGCCCCATGTTTCTAATGTGTCTATTTTCATTTTATTTGTACTATTTATAGTTATTTGTTAGTCTAAAAATCTTGTGTCTCGTGGCTTGCTACTAAAAGTCTTCTGTCTATGTATTAAGCACTTTCCGTATTTTATTAGCTTCATCTATTAATTCAAAAAGTCGAGAACTATCGTTGTTTGCAATAGCTTTTTTGAAATCGCAGAGCGTCTCCATATATTTATCGATAGAAGCAATCAAATAATCGGCATTTTGTTGTAGAATTGGTGTCCACATACTGGTAGAACTTTTAGCAATACGCACCGTAGAATCAAAACCTGAACCCGCCATTTCAAATATTTTCTTTTCGTCTTTTTCAATTTCGAGTACGGTAATACTCAGTGCATAAGCAATTACGTGTGTCAAATGCGAAACGTATGCAATGTGTTTGTCATGCTCTTCGGGCGACATATATAGCATAGTCATTCCCATAATTTTGTACAACAATTTCGCCTGATTCAATGCAAATGTCGAACTCAATTCTTGTTCGCATATTATAGTTTTTTTACCTTTAAACAAATCGGCAAAAGCCGCCTGCGGACCTGAATTTTCGGTACCCGCCATTGGGTGCGAAGCCACGTACTGTGCTCGGCGAGGGTGATTGCGCACATTGTTGCAAATTCCCACTTTGGTGGAACCCATATCAACCACCACGCAATTGTCGGAAATTACATCTAAAATTTGGGGCAGAAGCGCACGTGCGGCATCAACGGGAATTGCCACAATAATTAATTCCGAAATCATTGCAGCCTGCTGCCAATCCATTGCATGGTCTATAATGCCAAGTTCAAGTGCCGTTTTTAGATTTTCTTCGTTATTGTCTACACCTATAATTTTGGTATTAAAACCACGAATTGCCATTGCTATTGAACCGCCTATAAGTCCTGTTCCTATTATACTGATATTCATTTTGTTGATTCGTTGATTCGTTGATTTGTTGATTTGCTTATCTCAATACAAAGATTATTCTTTATTAAAACTCTCATCGTGCTTATATTCGCCCAAAATCGAAAGATTAGAAACAATTTTGAGAATAGTATTCAACGCGCGATTATATTTTTTTCGGTCATTCCATTGCAAATCAACATAAAACGAATATTCGTATGGTTTACCAAGAATTGGTAACGATTGTATTTTAGTAAGATTAATATGCTCTCGTTTGAACACCGCAAGCACATCAACGAGAGAACCCGGTTGGTGTCCAAGTTCAAAACAGAGCGACGCTGCGTTATTTTCTACTACATCGTGAACATTGCGTTCGATGATGAAAAATCGAGTGTAATTACGTTTATTCGTTTCAATGTGCGAAGCTATAATTTCCAAACCGTAGAGTTCTGCAGCGTATTCGCTGGCAATAGCCGCAGCGGTTGTAAGTTTTTCTTCGGCAATTTTCTGCGCACTCGAAGCCGTGTCGCTCCATTCTATGAGTTTAATTTCGGGATAATTGTTGAGAAATTCACCTGATTGCTGAATTGCAATCGGGTGCGAATACACCTCTTTAATTTGTTTGATATTCGTTCCGGGCATCACCATCAAATTTTGTGTAATATGTAAACTAATTTCGCCCGAAACTTTTACTTTGGAATTTTTGAGCAACACATAATTACTTAAAATACTGCCGGCAATGGTATTTTCTACAGCTACTACACCATACGCAACGTCGCCGTGTTGCACATGTTCAAACACATGTTTAAATCGCGTACACGTAATTACTTCAATATCGGAACCGAAATATTTCATGGCAGCTATTTCGTGAAAAGCTCCTTTAATGCCTTGTATTGCTATTTTTTTCATACAGTTAAAAATTTGTGTTTAGGAAATGAGAAATTTTTTATCTTGTGTCTATTTTGTTTTACGTCTAAAAATTATTTCAAAAAAAAAAAGCCTCGAAAAATTTCGAGGCTTCTATGATTTTATTTTGTTATAGTTCTTTCTAATTACATACACAAAGCCTCGTTTTTACTGCTAAAGTAAAAAAACCAGAAATAAGAGAATGTAAATAGTGTATTGTTCATTATATGTCTTCTTTGTTTTCGACAGAGCAAATAAAAAAAGATTTTTTGTAACAGCCAAAGTTTTTGTGCTTTTTTTTGAAAATAAATTGCAATAGTCTATGTAATTATTTATTCTCCTTTTTACAAGCATCGTGCACTAAGGCTTCATTCACTCTTCTCACCCCTCCTTTTGTAGGATAGTTGCCCGAAAAATACCAATCACCGCTGTGATCCTTGCAAATTTGTGTTAATTCATCTCTTTGCTGGAAAATAATTTCAACAGGACAAGTTACGTCTTCGGGAGTAAGTAATTCTGCAATTTTTTGTGAAATTTCTTTATCGGAAAATGGTTCATATATCTCCGACACATAATTTTGTAATGCAGTGTTTTCATTAGCACATTTTCTATACACTTCCTCTATTTTATTTTTGTCGGAAAGAGCAAGCGCAGCACGAAATGCAATCAAATCACCAATATTCGACATATCTATTCCGTAAAAATCAGGATAGCGTATTTGAGGTGCCGAAGAAACAATTATCAATTTTTTTGGAAAAAGCCGTGCCAAAATTGTGATAATACTTTGTTTGAGCGTTGTTCCTCGTACAATACTATCGTCAATCACAACCAAATTATCAATCCCTGGACGAATAGAACCATAAGTAATATCGTAAACGTGGTTTGCCAACTCATTTCTTTCACCAGTTTCGCTAATGAAAGTACGAAGTTTAATGTCTTTTATAGCAACTTTCTCGGAACGAATTCGTTGCGAGATTATTTTTTCAATATCAAGCGGGTTGTTTGATTTTAAATTCGCAATCGCACGGCATTTTTCTTGATTCAAATGCTCGTTCAATCCCTCAATCATTCCCATAAAAGCAATTTCTGCCGTGTTAGGAATAAATGAAAAAACACTATTTTCAAGGTCATAATCTATTGCTTCAAGGATTTGCGGAACAAGGGCTCTCCCTAAATCCTTACGTTCGCGATAAATATCTTGATCGCCACCACGTGAAAAATAAATCCGTTCAAATACACAGGGTGTCGCTTTTTTATCGGAAATAATCGGCACACAACTCATTTCGCCCGAAGCAGAAATAAAAAGAGTTTCACCCGCTTTGATTTCCTTAACACTATCGACCTCAACATCCATAACAGTTTGAATAGCGGGTCGTTCTGAAGCAATAATAATAACTTCATCATCGGCATAATAAAATGCGGTACGAATACCCCAAGGGTCGCGAGCGGCAAACATTTCGCCCGTTCCTGTCATGCCGCAAAGTACAAAACCGCCATCCCACATCGGCATACACTCACGAATAATCGCTTGTGTATCACCCCCATTAGTATCAAGCGAATACCCTAATTGTTCTAGTAAAATAGTGGTATCAGACGTTCTACGTGGGTGCTGATTGAGTGATTTAAGATGTTTGAAAATCTCATCAACATTCGTCAGATTGAAATTGCCACACAGAGCAAGCGTATTTTTGCGATAATTGCTTCTACGCAAATGGGGGTGAACATAAGTCAATCCCGAACGACCTGTGGTACTGTATCTTAAATGTCCCATATAGCATTCACCCGAAAAATCGTTAATTTGCTCTCCGATAGACGAAAACAATTCCGGAATAGCATTTTTCCCCTCTTTGCGCTCTCGAAACATAAATTCTTCACCCGGCTCTGCCGAAAGCGAAACGCAGGCAATTCCTGCGCCCTCCTGTCCTCGATTATGCTGTTTTTGCATCAACAAATAGAGTTTATTTAATGCATAATTGCTTGTACCGTATTTTTCGGCGTAATATTCGAGCGGTTTACGAAGTCGAATTAAAGCAACACCACATTCATGTTTTAGTTGTTCCATTGTAATCGTTTTTGATAAAAACAAATAACGCAGATTTTAGAAAAAAATTCTGCGTTATTCATATTATTTGCGTTCTAATAAATCATCTATCGCTTTTGCTGTTTTGCGTCCCGAAGCAATTGCTCTAACCACCAAACTTGCGCCGCTTGTAGCATCGCCGGCAACAAAAACCTTTGCAGTAGATGTCTGTTGATTTTCGTTTCCTGCAATATTCTTTCGCGCATCAAGCGAAAGCTTCAAATTTTCGACCAGTCCACTTTGTTCGGGGTGAACAAACCCCATTGCCAGCAATACAAGGTCAGCTTTAATTGTTTCGGTTTTACCAGTTTCCGTACTTTTCACTTTTACTTCGCTCACCGTACCGTTGTTGCCTATAAATTGCTCTGTAGTAAGCGACCAACGTCTTTCACAACCCTCTTTGTGCGATGACGACGTTTTAAGAATATTCGGGTATTGAGGCCA
>JAISIO010000044.1 GCA_031262005.1 Bacteroidales bacterium | reverse complement strand
TCATGAAAATGCAATCCGGTGGTAGGTTCATCGAAAATAAACAAGCAGGATTGCTCTTTGCTTTCTTTACTCAAAAACGAAGCAAGTTTTACACGCTGACTCTCACCACCCGAAAGTGTGCTCGACGATTGTCCCAATTTCATATAACCCAAACCGACATCAAACAGCGGTTGAATCTTTTCAACAATTTTTCGTGCGGTAGTATTTTTATCCTGTGCAAAAAATTCTATAGCATCGGCAACAGTCATTTCCAAAATATCGAAAATAGATTTTTGGCGATACAACACCTCCAAAACCTCGTCTTTAAAGCGTTTGCCGTTGCAGGCTTCGCACACAAGTTCCACATCTGCCATAAATTGCATTGCCACTTTTATAGTTCCTTCACCCTGACATTCCTCGCAGCGTCCGCCATCGGTATTGAACGAAAAGTGCGCAGGCTTGAAACCCATTTGTTTAGACATTGGCTGATCGGTATAGAGTTTACGAATTTCGTCGTAGGCTTTCAAATACGTTATTGGGTTGGAACGCGAAGAACGCCCAATCGGATTTTGGTCGACAAATTCCACTGAAAACACGGTATTTTCAATGCCTTCAATAGTGTCAAATTTACCAATTTCTCCGCCATTTTCACCCAATTGACGTGCGACTACCGGATACAGAATTTTGTGAATTAACGATGATTTTCCACTGCCCGAAACACCGGTAATTACCGTAAATACGCCCAAAGGAATTTCGACATCTATGTTTTTTAAATTATTTTCACGAGCACCGTGAATTTTGATTGATTTTTCCCATGCCTTGCGTTCGGCAGGAACTTCTATATTTTTTCGTTTACACAAATAGTCGGCAGTAAGTGAATTTTCGGCTTTTTCCAGTTCTTGAACACTACCTTGAAATACCAATTCGCCACCCAGTGATCCTGCACCCGGTCCAATATCAATAATTTGGTCGGCAGAGCGCATAATTTCTTCGTCGTGTTCCACCACAATTACGGTATTGCCCAACTGTTGCAAATTGCGCAACACGCCTATCAGCAAATGTGTGTCGCGAGGGTGCAAACCTATACTCGGCTCATCTAAAATATAGAGCGAACCAACCAAACTGCTACCCAACGAAGTAGCCAAATTGATGCGCTGACTTTCGCCGCCCGAAAGCGAATTAGAAAGTCTATTTAACGTAAGATAACCCAAACCAACATTGAGCAAAAAGCCCAGTCGTGATTTGATTTCGAGCACTATGCGATGCGCGATTTCTTCTTCGTGTTCGGTCAGTTGTAACTTGTTGAAAAACGGAACAAGGTCGTGGATAGGCATTTGTACTAATTTATCTATTGACGTATTGGCAACTTTGACATACAATGCTTGGGGGCGCAAACGTGAACCGTGGCAAGTGGGACACGTAGTTTTTCCGCGATAGCGTGAGAGCATTACTCGGTATTGAATTTTATAGGTATTTTCTTCAACCATTTCAAAAAATTGATCGATGCCGCCAAAATATTGAGTGCCGTGCCACAACATATCTTTGTGTTCCTGCGTAAGTTCGCTATATGGTTTGTGAATAGGGAACCCCACTTTGCCCGCATTGTGTACCAACGCCATTTTCCACTCGTTCATTTTTTCACCACGCCAGCAAGCTACGGCATCGTCCCACACCGAAAGCGATTCGTTGGGGATAACCAGCTGCGGATCGATTCCCATAGTTTTTCCGAAACCTTCGCACGTGGGGCAAGCCCCTATTGGACTATTGAAACTGAATGTATGCACCGTAGGTTCTTCAAATTGTATACCGTCAGCCTCAAAATCGTTAGAAAAATCAAAACTCTCAAACGAGCCGTTATCTTGTTCAATAAAAATGGAACAGGTGTTTTTCCCTTCATAGAAAGCCGTTTGCACCGAATCGGCTATGCGGGCTTGTTCTTTGGCGGAAACCTCCATACGGTCGATAAGCAAAAAACTGTCGGAAAGCGGAATTGGCGTTTTGTGTTCAATAATTTCGTCAATGCGCACAACTTCCGGCATAGCACTTTTGCGAGCTGCCGCATTGTTGATAAACAAACGGGTAAAACCTTGCTGTAATAGGCTTTCCAAACGTGCAAAAAGTGTTTTCTTATCAGCTTGCAAAGCAGTGGTAATAAAGAGTTTCTTTCCTTCGTGTTGCAACACTTTTTCCACCACATCGTCCACCGAATGACGCTGAACCTCCACACCCGAAATTGGCGAAAACACTCGCCCGATACGAGCATAGAGTAATTTTAAGTAATCGTAAATTTCGGTAGAAGTGCCCACCGTAGAACGCGGATTGGTGGTATTGACTTTTTGCTCAATAGCAATTGCCGGAGGAATACCGCCAATATAATCAACTTCGGGCTTGTGAATTTTGCCCAAAAACTGCCGTGCATACGCCGACAGACTTTCTACATAGCGGCGTTGCCCTTCGGCATAAATGGTATCGAACGCCAGCGACGATTTGCCACTGCCCGAAAGTCCGGTAACCACAATAAGTTGGTTGCGGTCTATTGTGAGCGATAGATTTTTGAGGTTGTGAACGCGGGCGCGTTTTATTTCTATTGTGTTCATTGTGTTTTAATTACCGACAATGTTGGAGATTGTTTTATATGGTTAGCATATGTTGTAAACAAGGGATTGAAACCCCTTGTTGATTATATTGTCGGCATGGGGAACAAATGTATGTGTTTTTTTGAAATCTATAAAACAAAATTGTAAGGAAATAGCTGCATTCTCATTTCTCCTGCCAGAGCTTTTACTTCAATTTACGTACATAATTCTTTTCAATTCGCCAAACACCTTCCTGACGGAAAGCAGGCACTGTTTGTCGTTTTGCTGCATTGGTAATTACCGCGGCACTCATATCATTAGTTTTTGCATATTCCGACAATTTTACAATTTCATTGCCTCGCAGATATGCAAGTCGTTTGTTGAACGATTCGGAAAGAGCCAAATAGAGGTAATCCGAAAATTTATTTGATTTCTGTTTATTGCGCCATTCGCTAAAAATCGGATAATATTCTTCTCGTTTGCCTTTATTTTGAATAATTACAGGAGGATAGCCCAATGCTGCAAGCTGCAAATTTATGATAAGTCGTCCCATTCGTCCGTTGCCATCGCAAAACGGATGTATGGTTTCAAATTGCAAATGAAATTCGGCAATTTTTTCTAAAAAATATGTATTACCTTCGCTGTTATAGCGATTAATCAAATCCTCAAGCATTGGTTTTACCTGTTCGGGCGACGGAGCTATGTGCCACCCAACTCGAACATATTCACCTGTGCGACGAATGCGCCCTGCATAATTGTCATTAATTCCGCCCAAAAGCATTTGATGCAATAATTCAAAATTTTCAACCGAAAGTTCATAATTCGGACGAGTCCAAAGGTATTTTATTACTCGTGCCAAATTAGTTGCTTCATACGTTTTGCGTAACGAAACATCACGCATCAACGATTGTTCCAACAAAATCTTTTCAGTTTCGCGTAGCGTAAGTGTCGAATTTTCAATAGCATTTGAATTGTACACCATTTCGGGCAGCTCCGATTCTGTAATTATTTTTAGTAAATCGTTGCGCGAACCTCGTAACTGTTCGTACTCCAACTTCAATGCACTGAGATGTTCTTTTTTTGTTTGCGTAATCATGAAAAATCTATGTATCTTTTCGATTGCAATAGTATGATATTTTTCGTGAATAATCTGTTGTTTTCAAAATAAATTCACGGAAAAATCGCATTTTTTCGTGAATTACATCAAATTTATTGTTTCTATTCACGTTTTTTTGGTCAATTGGCGGGATATATTCAGTTCCTACGATGTTTAAAATCTCTCACAATAAGACGCAGCACGCCACGTCTCTACAATACAATCAAATCCTGTAAAATTATGGTTTAGACGATTATTCTGCCACACAGCGAATGGATAGACCACCATTGCGGGTGAAGTGGCTCACGGAACCAAAGCTCACGTAATAGGCGAAATTACTGTTGAACTCGGCACTACTCCAATAGAAACCGCCTACCCCTGCATGGTGCAACGTGCCAACGTTGTCGTAGCGATAGCCCGCAGCAGGAAAGAAAACAGTATTTTCACCGCTACCGAATACTCTTCCTGCTACACTTGTGCCGTTGTAGTTGGTAGTCCACGTGCTTCTGGCGGCTACAAGTGTTTGTAGTTCTGTTTGAGTAGGTACTCTAAAGCCTGCAGGGCATGGGTCATTTGCTTTTTCCCATTCGCTGCCGGTGGGGTAGCTGCTATCCCAGCTTTTTACTTTGCCTTTACTTGACCATGCTTTATTACGATTCCATTGGTAGAATTTACCTGCTTTTTCGGGTTTAGCGGCAAACTTGCCCGGTTTGGCTACGTTGCGAGTTGCCCAGCATACGCCTCCTATCTGCACGCATTCGGTTTTTACGTTGCTCACGGTTTGTGCCTGCACTGCGGCGGTGCACAAAAGCAAAAATACGGTTGTTTGTAATCGGTTCATGGTTGTATTTGATTAGCAAGGGGTTTCAATCCCTTGTTGATTATTCTCATTGACAATGGGGTATGCCCCATTGTTGTGGTGCGGGCGTATGGCATACGCCCCTACTTTTCCAATTCCCGCAAATTCTCCATTTTTTTATTTGCCAAAAATTCCGCAATTCCGCATAAATGCTCTTTCACTCGTTTATTGCCGAATTCATATACTTTGCTCACCAAACCATCTAAAAAATCACGGTCATGCGACACCAAAATTAGCGTTCCATCGTAATCCTGCAAAGCAGCTTTCAATACGTCTTTGGTACGCATATCCAAGTGATTGGTAGGTTCGTCGAGAATTAACACATTCACTGGATTGAGCAACAATTGTATCATTGCCAAACGGGTTCGTTCGCCACCTGAAAGCACTTTTACTTTTTTTGTCCAACTTTCGCCGCCAAACATAAATGCACCCAAGATGTCTTTTATTTTTGTACGAATATCGCCCACTGCCACATCGTCAATTGTTTGAAAAACAGTTTTTTCCTCATCTAAAAGCGATGCTTCGTTTTGCGCAAAGTAACCAATATGCACATTGTGCCCAATTGAAAGTTTGCCATCAAAATCAATTTGACTCATAATAGATTTCACCATAGTCGATTTCCCCTCACCGTTTTTACCCACAAAGGCAACTTTTTCGCCTCGTGCTATGCTGAAATTTGCACCGGAATATACATTGTGCGTTCCGTACGATTTTCCGACATTATCGGCAATCACGGGATAATTTCCCGAGCGTTCGCACGGCGGAAATTTGAGTCGCAGAGCCGAAGAGTCTTCTTCATCGACTTCAAGTATTTGCAGTTTTTCAAGCATTTTCACACGGCTTTGCACTTGCAGCGTTTTGGAATACGTGCCTTTAAAACGCTCAATAAATTCCGTGGTTTCGGCTATCATTTTTTGCTGTTCGTCTACAGCTTTTTGTTGCTGTTCGCGGCGTTCGGCACGCAATTGTAAATAGGCGGAATAATTTACTTTGTAATCGTAAATTCTACCCATAGTAACTTCTATGGTGCGCGTGGTAATGGTATCCACAAATGCACGGTCGTGCGAAATTACAATAACCGCCTTGCCGCTTTGTATTAGAAAATCCTCAAACCATTGAATTGATTCAATGTCCATGTGATTGGTGGGTTCGTCCAAAAGAATAAGGTCAGGCTTTTGCAACAGAATTTTTGCAAGTTCTATGCGCATGCGCCAGCCTCCGCTAAAATCGCTCGTTGGACGGGTAAAATCGGAACGCACGAAGCCCAAACCCATCAGAATTTTTTCGACTTCGGCATCGTAATTTATTTCTTCTATGCTGTAAAAACGCTCACTCAGAGCCGACACGTCTTCTATAATTTTCATATACTCGTCCGATTCATAATCGGTGCGAGTGGCAAGTTGATTGTTGAGTTCGTCGATTTGCTGCTGCATAGCAAAAATAGTGGCAAATGCCTGCGAAGCCTCTTCAAACACAGTGCGAGTATTTTCGGTCATTAAGTGTTGCGGCAAGTATGCCACCGTTTTGTCCTTAGGCACCACCACCCTACCGGCAGAGGGCTGCTGCACGCCTGCTAAAATTTTCAACAAAGTTGATTTTCCCGCACCGTTTTTACCCATCAGCGCAATGCGGTCTTTTTCGTTGATTACAAAATTGATGTTAGAAAAAAGTGTTGTGCCGCCAAATTCTACGGCTAAATTGTCTACCGAAACCA
>JAISIO010000009.1 GCA_031262005.1 Bacteroidales bacterium | reverse complement strand
TTTTTTATGCACCAAGCTGCCGATTTAATTGCTATGCACGCTTTGAAACTGAAATCTATTGCCAAGAAATTAGGTATTGAAACTGCAAATCTCTCAAAAGAAGACCTTACGTTTCGTATTCTTGAAAAACAAGGTTCTTTACCTGTTCAAACTCCCGAAGAACCCGCTCCTATAGCAGAAACAAACATAGTTGCAAACGAACAAAAAGCGGCAGGCGAACAAAACAGCGCATCAAAAACTAAAGGTAGAAAACGTATTCGAACCACTCATTCGGCGAACAACGACGAAACATCGCTTGTGCAACAACATGAACACACTGCCGATAGTAACGATGTTGGAGAAAAATCTCAACCTAAGGAAGAGCAAACCGCTGCAGAACCTGAGGTGGTTGTGCAAGCCGAACAACCTGTTATTCAAAAAGAACCAACACAAGAAAAACAAAAATCACAGCATAACCAAAATCAAAAAAATTCAAAGCAAAATAATAATTCTCGCAACCAAAATAACCAGAATAATCAGAAACAAAACAATGCGAACGGAGAAGAAAAACCTTCGGAATTCGATGATATTATTATTGGAAGCGGTGTACTCGATATGATGCCGGAAGGTTTTGGATTTTTGCGCTCGGCTGATTATAATTATTTGAATTCGCCTGATGATATTTACGTATCTCAATCGCAAATAAAAGTGTTCGGATTGAAAACCGGTGATACGGTGGAAGGTTTTATTCGACCTCCGAAAGAAGGCGATAAATATTTCCCGCTTACGAAAGTGGAGCGAATTAACGGTAGAACCCCGGAAGAAGTGCGCGATAGAGTGCATTTTGACCATCTTACGCCATTGTTCCCGGAAGAAAAATTTAATCTTACAGGTAGTAATCATTGCGATTTATCAACGCGCGTAATCGACCTTTTTACCCCCATTGGTAAAGGTCAGCGCGGATTGATTGTGGCGCAACCGAAAACGGGAAAAACTACGTTGCTCAAAAATGTTGCCAACGCAATAGCCGACAATCACCCCGAGGTATACTTATTAATACTATTGATTGATGAACGCCCCGAAGAGGTTACTGATATGAAACGCAGTGTGAAAGCCGAAGTGATAGCTTCTACTTTCGATGAACCTGCCGACCGACATGTGAAAGTTGCCAATATTGTACTCGAAAAAGCGAAACGTTTGGTGGAATGCGGACACGATGTGTGTATTCTCTTGGATTCAATTACACGTCTTGCTCGTGCATTTAATATGGCGCAACCGGCATCGGGAAAAATTCTTTCGGGAGGGGTTGATGCAAATGCGCTGCACAAACCAAAACGTTTTTTTGGTGCTGCACGAAATATTGAAAATGGCGGTTCGCTCACTATTATTGCTACGGCACTTACCGAAACCGGATCGAAAATGGACGAAGTGATTTTTGAAGAATTTAAAGGAACCGGCAATATGGAACTTCAGTTAGATCGTAGAATTTCCAATAAACGCATTTATCCTGCGGTTGATGTTAATTTATCGAGCACTCGCCGCGACGATTTGTTGGTAGATAAAGTTCGATTGAGCAAACAATGGGTATTGCGCAATTTCTTAAATGATATGAATCCGGTGGAGGCAATGGAATTTTTGAGTAAACGAATGCCTATGACTCACGATAACGATGAATTTTTGCTTTCTATGGGAAGCTTATAAACGTGTTTCAATTTGCAAAATGAAAAATGAATAGGCAGAGCAAACATACTAATCGCTTTGAAACATATCCCACGGCGGAAGTTTCGGAATCGCTTTCTCCCTTACTGAAAAAGCGAGAAAGAGCTCGCTTGCTCGCTATTGATTATGGCACCAAACGTACTGGAATAGCTGTTACCGACCCTTTGCAACTGATTGCAAACGGATTGGCAACCGTGCGTTCTCATGAATTATTGCAGTTTTTGGAAAACTATTGTGCTACCGAAAAGGTTGAAAAATTTATTATAGGTATGCCTCGTACGTTACACAACGAAGCTGCTGAAAATGCGAAATATGTGAATATATTTGCCAAACAGTGTGCACAAAAATTTCCGCATATTCCTATAGTATTTGTTGATGAACGCTTTACTTCAACAATAGCGCATCAAACAATGCGTGCCGCAGGATTGAAAAAAACAGACAGACAAAATAAGGAACTTGTGGATACTATTAGTGCCACAATTATTCTACAATCGTATATGGAACAAAATAATAACTCGTTATGATAAAACCAATTTTTTTATACGGTAATACCGTTCTACGAAAACCAGCTCTTGATATAGATAAAAACTATCCGGATTTACAGCAGTTGATAGCTGATATGTATGAAACCATGGACAATGCCGATGGAGTAGGGCTTGCAGCTCCGCAAATAGGTTTACCTATTCGTGTATTTGTAGTCGATGCGTCGGGTTTTGCCGACGATTATGCCGATGCCAAAGATTTTAGACGTGTGTTTATCAATCCGCAAATATTGGAAGAAAGCGGTAAAGAATGGTTTTTTAACGAAGGCTGTTTGAGCGTTCCCACTTTACACGAAGACGTTGCTCGCAAAGAAACTATCCGCATACGCTATTGCGATGAAAATTTTGTGGAACGAACCGATACATTTTCTGGTATTTGCGCACGCATTATACTGCATGAATACGACCATTTACAAGGAAAAATGTTTGTAGATCGCCTGAATGTATTGAAAAAACGTTTGATTAAAGGAAAGTTGCAAAACATTGAAAAAGGGAAAGTTGCGGCTAAATACAAAGTGCGAGTACGAGTGTAGTTTTTTGACTTTACTTAGTTACACACGCTTCGGTTTTTGAGTAGACCGCAAATTGTTTCTATCTTTTCTGCCCTTGTAAAACACTGGTATACAAATTTTTGTCGGCAATGTATTTTTGTGCCTCTTGCACGTAATTGTCGCCGGCAATGCTGTGCTGTATTTTTCCGCGCTCAAAATACAACCGTTGCATTACGGCGGTTTCCAATAGGGTTTTTATAAGCGTTCGATTTGTTGCAAATTCTTGTAATTGACTTGTTTGTGCGCTACGTTTGAGAGCTTCAATATCAGTATTAGCTAATAGTTTCTCGCTGCTGTTTGTTGCTTGTAACTCTTCGATTAGCTGCATTGTGGCACTTTTGTACTGTGCAAGTAGAGGAGTGGCGTATGTTTGAAATGCTTGAAACACACTATCGTTGCACGAAAATGTTGCAATGTGAATGTGAGACGTGTCGGAAAAGGAATACTGTTGATTAACAAAGTTTTGTAGTATATTCTGATGAACAAGATAGTGCACCAATCCGGACAAACTATCTTCGACAATAATTTTGTCGGGAATAATTCCGCCGGCATCTTTTACTGCTCGTTTATTCTGTGTGTAAAATGTGTGTTGCACAGTGTCGGTTTGTATCACTTCGCCAAAGTGATTGGAATAATCCTTTTTTTGAATACATCGTCCGCTTGGAATGTAATATTTGGAATTGGTGACTCGCAACATATTGTTATAAGGCAAATCCACGCGCGTTTGTACCAAACCTTTGCCAAATGTTTGTTCACCCAAAATTACCGCTCTATCTAAGTCTTGCAATGCACCTGCAACAATTTCCGATGCCGATGCCGAATTTTTATTTACCAAAACCACAATAGGAATGTGTGTGTCGAGAGCTTGTTCGCGGGTAAAAAAACTTGCTTCGGAAAGAGTGTTTTTTCCTTTGGTGTACACAATTTTTGTATTCTGAGGTACGAATAAATTTACAATCTGCACCGCTTCTACTAAAAGCCCGCCGGGATTGTTACGCAGGTCGAGTATCAAACTTGTTGCTCCTTGCGATTGGAGTGTTTGGAGTGCTTTTTTTATGTCATTCGCACATCCTTGCGAAAAACTTGAAAGTTTTATGTATCCTGTGCTATCATCTACCAATCCGCTATATGGCATACTCGCTACATGTATTTTTTGCCGAACAACGGTAAAAGTTATCACGTTGGCACAGCTATGGCGTTGCACACCTATTTTTAGCGCAGTTTCGGGTGCTCCTTGCACAAGTTCTTGCACTTCCTCTACCGGTTTATTGCGCACCGAATTTCCATCGACTGTTACAATTACGTCGCCCGGGAGTAAACCCGCTTTGTGTGCCGGTGAGTTCTCGTACAGTTCGGCAATTACCAAAAGGCTGTCGCTGTTGTTTTGCATCAATGCGCCAATACCGCCATATTCGCCGCTAATGGCAAAACGGGCGCGTTCCACATCGGCTTCGGGAATGTAGCGAGTGTAGGGGTCTAAACTTTCAAGCATTTTGTTTATAGTGTGCTGCATTAAAAGTGTAGGATCTAATTCATCAACATAGTGCGCATTCAGTTCTTGAAATAGGGCATAGAATACATCAAGATTTTTCGCAATAGCAAAGTTTTTATTGTCGTCGTAACTTGTTAAAAATAACGGCGATATAAATAACAGCGCAAGTAAACATATTCGTTTCAATCGTTTCATAAATTATTGGGGGTATGTATTGTTAAACTTCTAATCTCTAAACTCTAATCACTATACTCTACACTCTAACCTCTAAGGAACAGGGTCGTATCCGCTTCCGCCCCACGGATTGCAGCGCAGTAGTCGCTTTATAAGCAAATAACCGCCTTTCAAAAGTCCATGTTTGTGCAATGCTTCTATGCCATAGTGCGAGCAAGTGGGGGTAAATCGGCAGGCATTGGGCAACCACGGCGAAATAAAGAGTTGATACGCTCGTATGGGTGCTATGAGTATGTATTTGACAAAAGGCATACGGTGTGAATGTTACATATTTTCAGTTTGTAATTTGAGAAAACTGCCAGGTGGTGAATTATTCATTAGTGGTATTTATTAAAACCATTCTTTGCCTGTTAAAATGTTATAGCCATATTGCTTTAATAGCAATACATTGTTTTCTAATGCTTTTTTATATCCAACATATTCAGGTTGTAAATCTTTCCAATTAAAGTTTTTATCATATTTTTCTCCTAATGCATAGAATGGAAAAATCTCTTTCCAAACAGCTGCATCACTATATTCCAACTCTTCTCCCCTAAAAAAACTAAAATAAAACCATAACTCTTTATAGTCAAAGACTAAATGCACTTTTATTCCATTCCCTTTAAATTCAATACAAGAGCCTGAATTTGAGGTTTT
This sequence comes from Bacteroidales bacterium, assembly GCA_031262005.1. Lineage (GTDB taxonomy): Bacteria > Bacteroidota > Bacteroidia > Bacteroidales > UBA1715 > WQTX01. The sequence goes on along the minus strand of JAISIO010000009.1, from coordinate 14,283 downwards.
CTTTTGATACAATGTAAGCCCATAATCTTCTAAAAAAAGAAAATGATTTTTTATTTCTTCTGTTTTGCTTTCCATGTCATAAATAACCTGAGTTCAGGATAAGAAAAATTTAAAAAATTGCGTAATTATGCCAATCAACTAACAATTGCTCAAAAACTCAAATCGGAGTTACAACCGATTTGAGTTTTTTCAAATTGAATTTGTTGATTGGCAAGGTTTGAAAATTGTGTGCAAATTGTCCAGTTTAAAACCGAAGGAGCAATTTACAAATTTTTCTCAATAGCCTCAGCAATTTTAGCTTTTGGCAAAGCACCCACCAATCTATCAACAACTTCGCCGTTTTTGATAAATAGGAGAGTAGGAATATTACGAATGCCGTAGTTTACCGCCATGTCGTTGTTTTCGTCCACATCGCATTTACCTATAAGGGCTTTGCCGGCGTATTCGTTTGCAAGTTCTTCAACGCTTGGTGCAATCATTTTGCAAGGTCCGCACCATTCTGCCCAAAAGTCAATCACGATTAATTCTTTTGTGTTTGCTAATACCTCTTTGTAATTAGCATCTGTGAAATTTGTTTTCATAAATAGTATGATTTTTAGTTAAGTTAAATTATTTGATATTCATTTACGTTTTAATTCAATTTAAAGTGTACATTATTTCCCTGCATATATTCTACGCAATCAGCAGTCAAATCAATATACAAGTTCTTTGATTTCATTTTTACCTGCACACTTGTGTGTTTGTCGTACATTTCTACATTGATCGGAAAACCAATGTTTTCGACATTGCACAAATCGTAGATTTCGGTTACAAGTGTATCGGTTAGTTTGTTCACATCGAATGAAAGGGTTATAAATTTTACTCGTTTATTGAGGTCTTCGAGGGGTTCAATTTTTTTTATTTTATACTCGTAATCAGCATTTTCGCGCCATTTATTCTTTTCTGCTTTCAATGTAAGGGCAATTTTTTCGTTCAACACAATGTTGGGTGAAAATTCTTCAAAATCTTTTCCAAACATGGTAAATTCGTAGCTGCCGTTAAAATCGTCGAGCGTGAAACGCATATATTCTTTACCTGTTTTTGTAGGAAGAATTTGCGATTTGGTAATCATTCCGGCAACGGTTAGTTCTCTGTCGTAAAAGTTTGAAATTTCCGCCAATTCAGCTAAACTTGTTTTGCAAAAATGATTTATCAACAGTTTAAACTCATCTAACGGGTGCGCCGAAAGGTAAATTCCGATTAATTCTTTTTCGTTTTGCAACAATTTCATAGTGTTCCAAGCCGGCGGAGTAGGTATTTGCGGTTTTTCAATTGCAATTTCTTCATCGCCAAAAAGCGACATCATATTGGTTTCGGGTTTGCTTTGCAACGCAGTTCCGTATTTTAGGAGTGTTTCAATAAATGAAGTTTCGTTTTCTAAAGCCGGGAAAAATCGGTGTCGTTCTATTTTGAAACTATCGAAAGCTCCAGCAAGTATCAAATTTTCAATGTTTTTCTTATTAACCGTGCGTAAACTCACGCGAGCTACAAAATCGAACACATCTTTAAACGCACCGTTTTTTTGTTCTTCAATAATTGATTGCGATGCGGCTTCGCCAAATCCTTTGATTGCACCCAATCCAAAACGAATTTGTCCTTGTTTATTTACCGAAAATCGATTTTGACTTTCGTTCACATCGGGAACCAAAACTTCCAATTTCATGCGGGCACATTCTTCCATATATTTAGAAATTTCAGTTGCGTTTGAAATATTGGAGCTCAATGTTGCCGCCATAAATTCCGCAGGGTAATTTGCTTTTAAATACGCAGTTTGGTAGGCTACATACGCATAGCACACAGAGTGCGATTTATTGAAAGCGTATGATGCAAATGCTTCCCAATCCGTCCAAATTTTATTAATTAATTCTTCTGCATTTTTGTTGATTTGCGTGCAGGCACTTGTAAATTGTTCATTGTTCAAACAGCCTTCGCTAAACTGTTTTTTCAATTTGTTCATCACCTCTATCTGCTTTTTACCCATAGCTTTACGAAGTACGTCGCTATCGCCGCGAGTAAAACCAGCAAGTTCGCGCGATAGAAGCATTACTTGCTCTTGGAATACGGTAATTCCATACGTATCGCCCAAATATTTTTCCATTAACGGGTGGTCGAATTCTACCTTTTGTTCGCCGTTTTTGCGGGCTATATAGTCGGGAATGTACGCCATTGGACCAGGACGATACAGTGCATTCATTGCCACTAAATCTTCAAAACGGTTGGGACGTAAAGCACGTAGGTGTTTTTTCATTCCCGGCGACTCAAATTGAAACACGCCGCTTGTCTCGCCTTTGCCGAATAGTTCAAATGTTTTCGAGTCGGTAAGCGGAATAGCATCTATATCAATATCAATGTTTTTCGAGAGTTTTATGTTTACCAAAGCATCACGAATAATTGTTAAAGTGCGCAAGCCCAAAAAGTCCATTTTAAGCAAACCAATCGGTTCTATATGAGTGCCTTCGTACTGTGTGGAAAGGAGTGTATCAACTTTGTTTGTAGCAATAGGAATGTTTTCGCACAGCGAATTTTTACCAATAAGAATACCACAAGCATGTACGCCGGTTTGCCGCACCGAACCTTCCAAAACGCACGCATTTTCAAGTGTTTTTAATTCTATTTCATTTTGCTCTTTTCGTGCGATTGCTATTTCATTAGCAAAAAATAGTTGCACTTCGCAGTTGGTAACAGCCTTGGTGTTATCGGCTTTTGCGGCTTCTTTCTTTGCTGTTTCAATATGAGCAATTGCTTTATCGAGTGAACCGTATTCTTGTTCAAAAGCCAATACTTTTGCGTAAGCTCCATTGAGTTTGCCGTTTTCCGGAAACTCTTTGGTTATTCTATTTGCTTCTTGCAAAGGTAGTTTTAATACTCGTGCAACGTCTTTGATTGCCGATTTTGCAGCCATGGTACCAAATGTACAAATGTGCGCAACTTTATCGTGTCCGTATTTTTCTACAACCCAGTCAATTACTCGTTGCCTGCCATCGTCGTCAAAGTCAATGTCAATATCTGGCATTGAAATACGGTCGGGATTAAGGAACCGTTCAAAAAGCAAGTCGTAAGGAATGGGGTCAATGTTGGTAATCCCCAAGCAATAAGCCACTGCCGAACCTGCCGCCGAACCACGTCCGGGACCAACTAAAACGCCCATATTGCGAGCCTCGGCTATAAAATCCTGCACAATTAAAAAATAACCGGGAAATCCCATTTGTTTAATCGTATTGAGTTCAAAATCAATGCGTTCTCGAATTTCCGGTTTCATATCTTTGCCGTAGCGTTTTTCGGCACCTCTATTTGTGAGATGTATCAAATAATCAGCCTCGAATTTTATTCGTAATACTTCTTTGTAAGTGCCGAGTTTATCGTAGCGTTTAAATTCCGCTTTTAAATCGTCTTCTAAAAACCGTTCTTGATATGCTTCTATAGTACCAAACTCTTCTGGAATAGGAAATTCGGGCATAATAGGTGCGCTATCAAGCTCATACATTTCTATTTTGTTGGCAATTTCCAATGTGTTTTGCAATACTTCGGGGTGCTCGCCCCACAGTTCATACATTTCGTCGGTGGTTTTAAACCACTCCTCGCGTGTGAAACGCATTCTATCGGGAGCTGTGTAATCGGCGGAGGTGCTAAGACACAGTAAAATATCCTGCGCTTCGGCATCAGAAGCGTTGGTAAAATGCACATCGTTGGTGGCAACTACTTGTATTCCAAGTTTTTTTCCTATTTCTAACAGATGATTATTGACAAAAACCTCGCTATCGTACACTTCATGCCGTTCTTTTGCTGCTTTTGCAGGGTGCAACATTACTTCTAAATAATAATCGTCGCCGAATAGCGAATGATAATATTGGATGACTTTTTCGGCTGCTTCTACACTGTATTCCTGCAACATACGTGCTACTTCGCCACCCAAACATGCCGAAGTAACAATCAAACCTTCTTTATATTTTTCTAAATCGGCTTTGCAAATTCTTGGCTTGTAATACATACCCTCTACATTCGCTATCGAAATCAATTTCATAAGATTTTGATAGCCTTTGTGATTTTTGGCAAGCAACACTAAGTGATGATTTGACTTATCTTTGTTTCCGTCGGCAAACACATCGTAACTATTTACCACGTACGCTTCGCAACCGAGAATTGGTTTTATGCCTTTCTTTTTGCACGTGTTATAAAATTCCTTCACACCGTACATATTTCCGTGATCGGTAATCGCAAGGGCAGGCATTCCGTCGTTTATTGCTTTTTCCACGAGTGATGAAATTGATGCTGCACCATCTAACAAAGAATATTGGGTATGAACGTGCAGGTGTACGAATTTTCGTTCTTCCTCAGGGATGTTGAGCGAAGCTGTAACATCTGGTTTTGTGTCAATTATAGGAGCACTATTTTGTGCTTCCTCTGATTGGGCAAAATTTGATTGTATTTCAATTTCGGCAGGTGCAATAGGAGTGAGGTGTGCTTTTTGAAAGGCTTGCACCCAAGCGGTATCTATCTGCAAATTATTTGCAGTAATTACATTCAAGCGAATAAGTTCAAAAAAACAGCGAGCGGTAGCCAGCACGTCAGCCGAGGCGTTGTGCGCTTCGTCGAAACTTTCGTTAAATAATTTTGTGTGCAATTCGGCGAGTTTTGGGAATTTGAACTTTCCGCCACGTCCGCTGGGAATTTGGCAAAAATCAACGCTCAATTTCATGGTATCGACTACGATTTTCTTTTCAAACGGCGATGTAATACTTTTGCGATAGAATTCCGCCCCCATAATACAAAGGTCAAATTCTATATTATGACCGGCAATGTGCGTGCAATGAGCAAGGTGTTCGCTAAAAAGTGCAAGCACTTCATTCAGTGGTTTACCTATTTCAAGAGCTTTTTCTGTAGAAATACCGTGCACTTTTGATGCTTGAAAGGGAATAATGAAGCCTTCGGGGCGTACAATTTCGTTGTGAGCACTTATAAACTCGCCACTATCGTCGTGAATTTGCCACGCTAATTGCACTAAGCGTGGCCAGTTGTCGCTGTCGCTTAGTGGGGCGTTGTAATCTTTGGGTAAACCTGTGGTTTCGGTGTCGAATATTATAAACATTATAGCTCTCCTCTGTGTGTAAACAATGAACTATAAAAGTACAAAAAAACGTGCATATAATAGGTCGATTTTTATGTGGAGTTATTAATTATTTTTCAACAAGAAAAATGCGTAAGAAATTTTTACATAATTTTTACTTTTTGTTTTACGAACGTATCGAAATATCAATTAATATGTATTTTTGTTCTACATTCTTGAAAATACTATGAACGTAAAGAAGTCCCTTATTATATTTATTGCATGCAGTTTTTTTTCACTTACGCTTGTTGCACAGCGCACGCTTACTGCAAAATTGATTGATCCGGAGCTAAGCGAAGCAATTGCTTTTGCCAATGTGAAAATAAAAAATACCAATACGGGCACGGTTTCGCAAATTGACGGCACTTTTTCAATATATGTGCCAAACCAAACAGATACGGTTTTGATTGAGTGTTTCGGTTATAAAGAAATTATGATTGCAGCTCCCGATATTCCTGACGATACGCTTGTAATACGTATGATACCGGCTGCTTACATGATAGATGCAGTGGTGGTGCGCCCGGGTAAAAATCCGGCAATTCCTATTGTGAAACGTGCTATTGAAAACCGCAGGACGAATAAACCGCAAGCGATAAAAAATATTGAATTTATGGAATATAATAAACTCAATATTGCTGTAAGTGATTTGGATACAGCGGTGTTTAATAAATTGTATTTTAAAAAAAATCCCGAACTATTGGTTAAAATCAACGATTACGATGAGTTTTGGAGTATGCCCCTTTATTTTTCGGAACGGCTTTCGTATCAAAAAAATCGCCCGAATGCGGCACCGTTTACCGAAGATATTGTTGCCAATCAATATGGTAGCAGTTTTATCAATAGCGACATTGTGAATAAATATATATCCTCGCTCAACGAAGATATGACGTTTTACGGCAATTTACGCTTTTTGTATCGTGATTTCGTGAGCCCCATTATGCCGCAATCGCTTTTGTATTATAAATATATATTGGACGATTCGCTTACGTTTGAAGGAAAAAAGTTCTATAAAATACGTTTTAAACCCCGAAATTCTCGTGATTTGGCGTTTGTGGGGCAAATGATAATCGAAAAAGAAAGTGGTGCCTTGCTCGAAATTGATGCCACTTTGCAAAGGTCAGCAAATCTTAATTATGTGAAAACTATGCGTTTGCAAGAAAAAATGCAGCAATTGCCCACGGGAGAATGGTTTTTTAAGCAACACACTATGAACGTGGAATTTACACCACAATTTTCTAACGATACCGTAAACAATTTACTCAATACACCACTTGCAGCAGTAAAAACTACAAGTTTTATTATTGACACGCTGCAAATTAGTAATTATTTGAAAACCAAAGAAATACCGAAGAAATTCAATCTTGTAAAACGCCAAACTACCGTTGATACAACCTTACTTGCCGGGTTGCGACCCGATTCGCTTTCGAGTTTGGATTTGGTAACAAAAAATGCCATTGAAATTGCTAACGAAATTCCTTCGATAAAGGCAAGCAATGCCTTGCTCGATATGTTTTTATACGGCTATTTTAAATTAGGTTATATTGAATTAGGACCGTATTTGTATTTTATTCAAAGCAATGAAATTGAAGGAACTCGAATCAATGTGGCTGCCCGCACATCGGAAAAATTCAGTAAAGACATTATGCTTGCCGGCTATGTTGGATATGGTACACGCGATCGTACTTTCAAATACGGCGGAAAATTTTCTTTGCGCATTCCCACTGAAACATATTCTGCGTTGCATTTGAGTTACGACCAAAATATGTATCGCATAGGCGATTACCGTCAGAACTTAGATTTTATACGTGAAAATGTATTGGTGCAATCCGATGATAATTTAATGAACGCTCTGCTGACACATGATCCTAACAGAGCGGTGTATTTGGTGTATAAAGCAAAAGCCGAGATGGAATATCAACTTTCTACAAATTTGATAGTTAAGCCAATGTATGGTTTTTCGCTGCATCATTCTCCGCCGTTTTTCCTATTTGACACCGTTAGTGCTGTGCCCACATTTAACTTGAATGAAGTTGGGTGCGATTTTCGTGTTTCGTTTAACGAAAAAATTTCGACCAATCATTTTCGTCGTTTATTTGTCGATTCTCATTATCCGGTATTTCATTTCAATGTAATGGCTGCGAATTATCGTTTTGGCGGTGTTAATTCATGGTGTTCGCAATTGCGTTTTGTAGCTCGCCAACATATTTTTCTTGGCTTTGGGCGTTTTAGCTATGTACTCGAAAGCGGTATGACTACTGCGCCCGTACCGTTTCCGTTGCTTGAATTTCACAGAGGAAATCAAACAGGAGGGAGCGGGGAATATTATTTTAATCTCATGCGTTACATGGAATTTGTGAGCGATAGATTTGTGAATCTATTTGCCGAATATAATTTACAAGGATATTTTTTTAATAAAATCCCGCTTATAAAACGTCTCAATTTTCGAGAACTGCTTACATTCAAGGCGTGTTGGGGGCAGCTTGCGCTTAATCATAATTCAGTGTTTCAACTGCCGGCGCAGTCGTTTTCTTTCAACGAAATGCCTTATATGGAAGCAGGAGTGGGCATTACGAATGTGTTGAAAGTACTGCGTGTAGAATATATCTGGCGACTGAATTATCGCAATAATCCAGATATTTCCAAACGAGGATTTTTCTTCCGGTTTCAGGTGGAGTTTTAAGGTAATACAGAGCAGTTAGTACGGAGTAAGCGGTATATTTAGTTCAAAAGTTACCTTATTTATCGGTAATTATCACACCGTCATCTTAGTCTGCACAATAGTATTAGCATGTTCGCCAATAAATTTGAACATATTGATAATTTCTACGTATGTTTTTGAATTGTTCACTTCCATGCGTTCGTGTGCAAATAGCCGTTGATACACTTGTTTTTCGAGGCGTAATTTTTGGCGGTGCAATTGCTTTGTGTTTTTCTTTATTCTCAGTGCGTCGGCAGCCGTAAAATCATTGAATACCTGCATTGCCTGATTGAAAAGTTGCACGGTGTTGGCGTGAAAATCAGTAATAGCCACTCGTTCTTCTTCTGAAAATTCATAATTGCGTTCAATCCATTTTTCGGTACTTCGGCGCAGAGTGCGGGTAAGTGCATCGTTGATAAGCGAAAGCTCCATTAAAGTATGTTCTATGGTAAAAAGCATTTCAACACTGCTACGTGTTTGGTCGTTTTCGTTTATTTTTAATATGTATGTATGAATTGCATTGCGCAATGATTTTATTGTAATGCGCTGTTTTTCAAGATTATTCAAATAGTGAGGACTGTGTTGTAAAAATGGAACCAGTGCCGTTTCTAAGTTTGTTTGAATTTTACGGCTCAGGCGTAACGTTTCTTCTTTTGCCAATTGCAAGGCTATGGTAGGATTATTCACAAGTGAATTGTCTAAATAGCGCACCAATGCTTCTTTTTCTACAACTGTTGGTTCGGGAAATAATCGTACTATAAAAGCCTCTATTCTCCGTAAAAACGGAAATACCAAAACTGCCACCGCAATATTAAAAACCGTGTGTGCATTGGCTATTGTGCGAGGTAAATTCGCAGGATTGTTCCACGACGCCCCCAAACTATCGCTAATGTGCGCAACAAAAGGAATGAGCCACACAAAGAGTGTGCACATTACAATCTTAAAGAAAAGCATTGTATAAGCCACTCGTTTTGCCTCTATTGAACTATTAAAACTTGCAATTATAGCCGTAGAAGGAGTTCCCAAATTTGCGCCCAGCGTAAAAGCCAAACAAGCTTCGAGCGAAAGCAAACCTTGCGATGCCAAAATAATGATAATGCCAATGCTTGCACCGCTACTTTGTACAATTACAGTAAAAAGCATACCTACAAAAATTCCAATAAAAGGATGTTGTAAGGCAGTGAAAATAGTTTGAAATACAGGCATTTGCTTGATAGGGGCAATTGCATCGGACATTAATTCCATACCAAAAAACAAAATACCAAAACCTAAAATTGCTTGTCCCACATAGAGAATGTGTTTTTTGTTGGCAAATATGGTCATAAAACCGCCAATGATGATAAAAAGCAGTGAATAGCTCGATAATTTGAATGCTATCAGTTGCACGGTTATGGTAGAGCCAATGGCTGCACCGAGCAGAATACTGAGCGTTTGCGAATACTGCATCAGTTTGGAATTAACAAAACTTACCAGCATAACGCTTGTGGCTGTACTGCTTTGAATAATAGCCGTAACCGCTGTGCCTACTGCCAAGCCAATATAATTGTTGCGAGTGAGCGAACTCACAATGGAACGCATTTTATCACCGGCACTTTTTTGTAGTCCTTTACTCAGAATATTAATACCGTATAAGAACAGTGTTAATCCGCCAAGTAAGCCTAAGACAAAAAGGAAAAACCATTGTTTTGGTTGAGCGGAAAGCGTGTAAAGGAGTGTATTATACTGCGAAGATGATTGTATGGTAGCCAATATCATATATTCGCCACTTTGATTGCCGAATGTAAATTTAGTTTGAGCCAATCCCTCGGCATTGCTTATAATTACGCTATCGCTCAATGTGTATGCCACGGCATTGTGTGGCGTGTGGCGTACCGAAACTTGTATGGTTTCGTTGGCAACAGGTTCGCCGGCGGAATTTATTACCTTAAAAACCAATGCTTGTGGAACTTTTTGATATATGGCGGCAGTTTGATGATTTCCTGAAATATCATGTCCATGCGTATCGAGCGGAATGACTAATTGATTTTGAGAGAATAATTCAATACTCAAGATGCACAATATATATGCAAAAACAAGGCGTTTCATGGAAATTTTAAATTTTATGCAATGTACAATAATAAATGAATATGGCGAAAGTCAAACTATCTAAAAAAAATAGAAGTATTTTTTTGTTTTTGTAAATAAAACTGTACCTTTGAGGAAAATTAAGCAAAACAATTGGTAAAATGAAAAAAGTATTAATCGTAGACGACTCATCGTCGAATGTCTTGTTGTTACAAAATTTTTTGGAGGAAGAAGGATTTGCAACAGAAGTTGCCTTTTCAGGGAAAGAGGCTCTCAAAATAGCCAAACAATTTAAACCGGATCTTATTTTATTGGATCTTATGATGCCCGATTTAAGCGGTATTGAAGTTATTCAGCGTTTGGAAGTGAAAGTGCCAATTATTATGGTATCGGCAAATCGAGAATCAAAATTGATAGAAGAGGCTCAGGCTTTGGGTGTAAAATCATATATTCAGAAACCAATTGATTTTGACGAAATTTTACAAGAAATAACAAAAAATATTACAGCGTAGGTTAATACAAACAAAAATTGCCGCAACGGAAATTGGGCAATGTACATATAAAACCACAGATTTTTAACTATTTAAAATCTGTGGTTTTTCTTTTAAGAGCAATAATTTTGTTTAAAATTCAGATTCTCTTTCAAAAATTTTTCCATTATTGTTAACGAATAATGTAACGTCGTTTTCGCTTTGTTCTACTTCAATCTTATAAAATATTTGTGTACCTTTTATAATTAGGTATACGCTGTCGAAACGATAGTTTGGATAGTGTGTGGTGGCGGTATTTTTCACTACTATTGGCAGATCGTTTGTGCGGATTTCTTGTTTATACATCAATAAATTTCCTTCGTTATCGTAAAAGGCTGCAAAATGGCGAGAATCTATTTCAAATTCCACTTTGTAAATTTGATTATTGCTTTCCCATTCTGTATAGCGTGCTTCGGAAAAATCATGTTGAAATTGCTGTTGCAGAAGAACGGTGGGGGATACATCTTCATGGGTGGTGGTTTTGAAACGTGCAATCAGTTTGTCGATTTCGGCATCGCTGTATTTTGTCGAAATTATCGGTGTTTGCGCAAGCGACAAACAACTTATTACGACTATTAGCAAAAGCACAAAATTTACTGCTTTCAAGAAAAAATTTCTACGATGTTTGTTTTGTAATCCTACCTCGTTTGAACCATATTCAACGGCACTTGATTGTGTTGTTTTCATAACAATGCGTGTTTAAAATGAATAATTCTATTAAGTTCGTTGTTAGAAAAACAAAGGTATTATTTTTCCATACGTGTTTCCAAATTTTGCGTAGCGCAATAAAGCAGGTGATTGTATGATTTTTTTCATAAATTACGCTGTGCTATACACCCTACATATATATGGAGAAATTATTACACTGTAATAGTATAATTATGTTCATGTGAGAACAAATCCTCAGGGAGACTTGCAATTTCTTAGAATTTTAGACAAAACACAGATTTAATTTTGTCGTTCCCAATAATAGTTGTATTTTTGGGACGTTTTGAGAAAAGTTTTTTCAAAAAAATAAATTACTAAACTATAATTAAATAATAACAAATGACAAATCTAACAAAAAATCAAAAACTCATTACTTGGGTTAACGATTGGGCAAAAGTGATGCAGCCCGATAATGTGGTGTGGTGCGATGGCTCAGAAGAAGAAAACGACCGTTTGAACGAAATGATGGTTGCTTCGGGAATGGCAGTAAAATTAGACGAGAAAAAACGTCCGAATTCGTATTATTTCCAATCAGACCCAAGCGATGTGGCTCGTGTAGAAAACAGAACTTTTATTTGTACAGACAAGGAAGAAGATGCAGGACCAACAAACAATTGGGAATCTCCTGCAAAAATGAAAGAAATTTTAATGGCAAAATATACAGGCTGTATGAAAGGTCGTACTATGTACGTTATTCCGTTCAGCATGGGTCCATTGGGTTCAAATATTGCTCAAATCGGTATTGAAATTACCGACTCTCCATACGTGGTAACAAGCATGCGTATTATGACTCGCATGGGTAAAGCCGTTCTTGATATATTGGGCGATGGCGATTTTGTACCATGTGTTCACTCGGTAGGTGCTCCTCTTGCTCCGGGACAAAAAGACGTGAAATGGCCTTGTGCTCCAATCGAAGAAAAATATATTTCACACTTCCCTGCAACAAAAGAAATTTGGACATTCGGTTCTGGTTACGGAGGAAACGCATTGTTGGGTAAAAAATGTTTCGCTCTTCGTATTGCTTCATACATGGCAAAACAAGAAGGCTGGTTAGCAGAACATATGCTTATTTTAGGTTTAACGAACCCAGCAGGTGTAACAAAATATATTGCAGCTGCTTTCCCAAGTGCTTGTGGGAAAACAAACTTGGCAATGCTTATCCCAACAATTCCAGGCTGGACTGTGAAAACAGTAGGCGACGATATTGCTTGGATGAAATTCGGAAAAGACGGACGATTATATGCAATCAATCCTGAAGCTGGTTTCTTCGGCGTAGCTCCGTTTACATCTGAAGCTACAAATCCTAACGCTCTACATTCTTGTGATAAAGATACTATCTTTACAAACGTAGGTTTAACACCTGATAAAGATATTTGGTGGGAAGGAATTGGTTATGACTGTCCTGATGGAACAATTACTTGGAAAAACGATGTATACAAAGCAGGTAGCGATATGCAAGTAGCTCACCCGAATGCTCGTTTTGCTGCAAAAGCAAGTAACTGCCCAACAATTGACCCTAAATGGGAAGATCCTGCAGGTGTACCTATTTCGGCAATTCTTTTCGGTGGTCGTCGTCCAAGCACTGTACCTCTTGTGTATGAAGCTCGCTCTTGGAATCACGGAACATTCTTAGGTTCTGTAGTAGGTTCAGAAGTAACTGCTGCTGCTATTGGTTTGGCTGCCGGCGTACGTCGCGATCCATTTGCAATGTTACCATTCTGCGGTTATAACATGGCTGATTATTTCGGACATTGGATTACAATAGGTGAAACTGCTCCGGATAAAACAAAACTTCCAAAAATATTCAATGTAAACTGGTTCCGTAAAGACGAAAACGGTCGTTGGTTGTGGCCAGGTTATGGCGATAATTCACGTGTTCTTGCTTGGATTTTCGACCGTTGCGAAGGAACTGCCGAAGCAGTGGAATCTCCAATTGGTCTTTTACCAAAAGCTGAAGATATTAATATCGAAGGTTTGAAAGTAACTCCAGAAGATGTAAAAGAATTGTTGAAAGTAGACAAAAACCTTTGGAAAGCCGAAGTTGAATTAATCAAAGAACACTATGCTCGTTTTGGCGACAGAATTCCTGCTGCTCTTAACGCAGAATTAGCAACTTTGGAAAAAAACTTGGCATAAGATTTTTCTTAGAATAATGAGAAATCCCCTCCATAATTATATGGAGGGGATTTTTTTGTTGGTTTTAGCCTTAATTTTTGTGGCTACTATTTTTATCGGACAGCCGAAAAGGCGCAGAACCAAAATGGATGAAACGCTTGCTGATAATCGACTCCACCACCATAACGTTGTTCTCCGATTTACTACTCAATGGTGTTGGACGACATTTCAAAACAGGAAAGAAGAAAGGCTGGGAGTATCTTTAAAACGATACCAAATGACCCTCTCTAACTCACGCTTTTTGATTGGGGGCTTGGAAAACAGAAAGAGAAAGTCTAATGCCGATTAACAGTGTTTGTTCGGCACTGTTTCACTTCTTTCAATTTTTATCGGAAGTTATCCTTCTCTTAATTTATTGACTCATATATTTGCCATTCCTACGCCGAAAGACGATATTGACGGCAGCATGGTGTGCGATGTGTATTGGCGTGAAAACGATTTGCAGCGCATAGTAACCTACTGCCCAAAAGATGTAATAGCTATATTGTAATTGTTCCGCCGCTACTGTTGCGAGGAATTAATTCCCGAAAAGGATGTGGTTGTTGTGGAGTGAAAACGATTACACTTACAAGATTTTTGAAAAAATGTATTTGTTTTTTTGATTGCAAATAAAATAGATGAAAAATCATTTATATGTGCGGAATACCTAATTGCTTGCAAATAGCTTTTACAGTACCTTCTTTTACATCGGGGTGGCGTGGTATTGCTGATATAGCACCAGTATCTTTAAGCGAATGACTTCCTCCTTCACGGCGTAATACGCAATTATGATTGTGCAAGTGCTTCAATAATAGTAACCGTTTCATACTAATTGTAATTTTCGGCGTGTTACTTTTTGCCCTTTATATTTGGCTCTATAACGAATAGCGTGGGTAATCATAATTAAGTTTAGCCGTTAAGAAGTATATCATGTTAATAAAGTTTTCAATATTTCGGAAACCTCTTGCTCTGCGTTTAGCCAATTG
>JAISIO010000173.1 GCA_031262005.1 Bacteroidales bacterium | reverse complement strand
CAAACTTCGCCACGCAATGAAAGAACGTGATGTTCGTTACCAATTATCGGAAGTAGTTGAAATTTTTTCGACCGACGCACTCAAATCCGAGAACGGTAAGGCTTAAAAATCAATGTAGGTATAGCAGATAAATTCAAATTTTTACATGAATGTATCAAAAATCTAAAAAAATGTCTGTAATTTCGTGGCAATTGTAAAAATACAAACTTAAATTATAACAATGAAAAAAATAGCAATCGTAACCGGAGCCGCACGAGGACTGGGAAAAGCCTTGGCACTCAAACTTGCCGAAAACAATGTGTTTGTAATTCTTGCCGTGCGCTCGGTTGAAAAAGCTGTGCCGGTGTTAGAAGAAATTGTAAAAAACGGCGGTGAAGGCGTTATCAAACAGTGTGATATTTCGGAAATAGCTTCTATTGAGAAATTTGCGGCAGACATAGCAAAAGAATATTCTCATATCGACATAGTACTGAACTGCGCAGCAATTAGTATAGACAACGGGGCAACCATAGAAAATTTACCATACGAAACCGTTGAAAAAACCATGGCGACTAACTTTTACGGCACATTGTGGATGTGTAAAATGCTGCTTCCGCTATTGCGCAAATCAGCCGACGCACGTGTAGTGAATTTTTCTTCGGGCTTAGGGCAATTAACAGTGCCTCGTATGGGCGAAAATCCTTCGTACAGCATGAGCAAAACCATTGTAAACGCCATTACCAAAATTATGGCTGACGAAGAAAAAGACACCAATATTATTGTAACTTCGGTTGATCCGGGTTGGGTGCTTACCGACATGGGCGGACCAAATGCAATGCTAACCATTGCCGAAGGAATTGACACTCCGTTTTGGTTGGCTACCACCGATGCCAAAAATTTGGTTTCAGGCGAAATGTATAAAGAACGACAAATTTTAGGCTGGTAATTAATAGAGTATAGTGAATAGGAAACAAGAAATGCAAACGATTAATTACCAAGTATTTTCAACTCTATTCTCTAAACTCTAATCACTACACTCTAAACTCTAATCACTATACTCTCATGTCAATTCAAAACACCATACAAGCCATTCAGTCCACGCTTCCGCCAACGGCGCAATTAATAGCTGTTTCAAAAACCTTTCCCGAAAGCGATATTGAACAGGCATACACTACGGGAATACGTGATTTTGCCGAGAATAAAGTGCAGGAATTAACCCGTAAGTACGAAAATCTGCCCAAAGATATTCGATGGCATTTTATTGGGCATTTGCAAACGAATAAAATCAAATATATTGCCTCGTTCGTGCATCTTATTCACGGTGTCGATTCACTCAAACTGTTGGCGGCAATTAATAAAGAGGCTGCAAAAAACGAGCGTATCATTCCCTGTTTGCTGCAATTTCATATAGCCCAAGAAGACACAAAATTCGGACTCTCCCTACCCGAAGCCGAAGAATTGTTGCAAAGCAAAGAATATAATAATTTGCACAATATTGAAATTCACGGCGTTATGGGAATGGCTTCGTATACCAATGACGAAACGCAGGTGTCCGGAGAATTTCAAGAACTTTTCGATATTTTTACTTCCTTGCAACAGAAATTCTTTGCCGATAAAGCGTATTTTAAAGAACTTTCAATGGGAATGTCGCACGATTATCGCATAGCTCTGCAACACGGCGCAACATTGCTGCGCATTGGTTCTACTATTTTTGGAAATAGGTAGTCGGAACACAGAGATGATTTCCGTTGTTAATAACTTTTTCGCCTATAATTCAATTACTTGCAATTATTCCATTTATAAAATGAGTAAGCGAAACGTAAATTTCGTATTTTTGACATCTTAAAAAGCAAAAAGTACAACTATGGGTAAAGTAATTGCAATTGTCAATCAGAAAGGCGGCGTTGGCAAAACCACAACCGCTATGAATTTAAGCGCAAGTTTAGCGGTTTTGGAATACAAAGTATTGCTTATAGATTTCGATCCGCAAGGAAATGCCGGTTCGGGATTAGGCATACGAAATGTAGAACAAGGCGTTTATCAATGTCTTATCAATCAAACCAACCCACAGGAATTAATTGTACAAAGCGAACTTGAAAATCTACACGTATTACCTTCAAACATTGATTTGGTGGGAGCCGAAATAGAATTGGTGAACCAACCCGAACGCGAAACAATGCTCCGAAACGTGATAGACAAAGTGCGCGACAACTATGATTTTATTATCATCGACTGTTCGCCGTCGTTAGGATTGCTCACCGTAAATGCACTTGTAGCTGCCAATTCGGTAATTATTGCCGTGCAATGCGAATATTTTGCCCTCGAAGGTATTGCGAAATTGCTCAATACCATAAAAATTATTCAAGTACAACTCAATCCTGCGCTTCTTATCGAAGGATTTTTGCTCACCATGTACGATTTACGTCTACGCCTTGCCAATCAAGTGGTAGACGACGTGCGAACGCATTTTGAGAGTTTAGTGTTCGATACGCTTATTCAGCGAAATGTGAAATTGAGCGAATCGCCCGGATTTGGAAAACCTGCAATTTTATACGATGCCAATTCCACAGGAGCAATTAATTATCTTAATTTTGCGAAAGAATTATTGGCAAAAAATAATTTGCCGGAAGTGAAACAGTAAGTGAACGAGTAAACAAGTAGACAAGTAAACGGGTAGACAAGTGAACTATAAACTTGTAAACTTATAAACTTGTAAACTTTTCAACTAAGAAAAATATGTCAAAAAAAAATGTACTCGGCGGCGGATTAAGCGCAATTTTGGGTGATGCACCCAAAGTTATACAACCAACTGTGCACCGTCCTCCAATAAAAACAGGTATTGAATTGGAAATCAGCAAAATAAAAGCAAATCCCAATCAACCTCGTACCCGCTTCGATGAAGAGGCTTTGAAAGAGTTGGCTGCATCTATTACACATCTTGGCGTCATTCAGCCTATTACGGTACGTCAAGTTGCACCCGAAGAATATCAAATTATCTCGGGAGAACGCCGTTTTCGAGCATCGCAAATTGCCGGTGTAACCACCATTCCCGCTTACATTCGCGAAGCCGACGACCGCTCCACTCTTACTATGGCTTTGGTTGAAAACGTACAGCGCGAAGATTTGGACGCAATTGAAGTTGCCACCAGCTACCAACGCCTCATAGATGAATGCGAACTGACACAAGAGCAATTGAGCGAGCGTGTAGGCAAAAATCGCACAAGCATCACCAATTCTTTACGATTATTAAAACTACCGCCCGAAATTCAATTCGGTATTATCAACAAAGACATTTCAATGGGGCACGCTCGTACACTTGTGAGTGTGGACGATGCCAACAAACAAATGGAAATGTTTGCTAAAATTATTGAACAAGACCTTTCGGTGCGTCAGGTAGAAGATTTGTTGCGTGATTACAAAAACGAAACAAAATCGAAAAAATCGAAATCGGTAGTTGCTCAGTTATCCGATAATTACAAAAACGTTCAGCAGAATTTGGAACAAAAATTCAATGCAAAAATAGGATTCTCTATTACCGCCAAAGGCACCGGAAAAATTACTATTCCTTTTGCAAACGAACAGGATTTGGAGCGCATAATTGAACTGTTTTCAAGAATTTAAACTTGTACAATAGTGAAAATCCGTATATCCATAGTTTGTATTTTTCTGTTGATTTCGGTAAACACTGCATTTGCCCAAACCACGGCGGTTCTTGTAAAGAAAAAATCACCTACACGTGCCACTATTTTTTCGACCGTGTTGCCTGGCTTAGGTCAGGCTTACAATCATAATTATTGGAAAATTCCCATTATTTACGCAGGTTTCGGTGGTATTGGCTATGGTTTGTATTTTTATCAAAATTATTATACCGAATTTAGAAGCATATATAATAAATATCGGAATGATCACGCCTTAACCGATGCTATTCCCGAAACCATTCGCGGAAGAGACGATTATACGCTAAGCGATGTGCGCGAAGAACGAAATTTTGCTCGCCGCTGGCGAGATATATGTATCATTGGTGGAAGCGCTTGGTATTTGCTCAATATTTTAGATGCATACGTGTATGCCAATTTATTCGATTTCGATGTAAGCGATGATTTAAGTCTGCACCTGGCGCCTACCGTAATGCCTACGGCATATACACGGTTAACTCCGGGACTGAGTCTTTCTTTTTCTTTTTAGTCGTTTTCGCTACCAGAAACAAAAAAATGAGTTAACACTATCTACTGAATATCAAAAATAACAAAGATATGCGTTCTACTACTCATACAGTTATAGTTACTATTGCTTTTTTGTATGTAAGCGTAAGTGGTTTTTCACAAGACGAACCCATAAAACATACTGATAAACAAAGTATTGAGAACATACTTACTCAAGAAATTGAAGGTGTAATTACTGAAAATTTAACTACCGAACAGGCAATAAACGATAGCTTAATAAACAGTGATACAACTGTAACCATAAATTCTTGTGATTGGCGTGTTCCTATTGACAGTGTAATTGCATTCGGCGAAACGTTCATAGGGCTACCCTATCGTTCACGAATTGAAGGCGTCCCACAACTAATGGATTGCAGCGGGTTTATGGGAATGATATTTCAAAATTTTGGTGTAACTTTGCCACGTTCGAGTGCCGAAATAGCGAATATTACACAAACAATTCCGCTAAAAGACGCACGAGCGGGCGATTTTATTTTTTTCAAAGGTCGCAATGCTAACCAAAACCGAGTGGGACACGTAGCACTCATTATTGAAAATAACAATGGAGAATTGAAAATGCTGCACTCATCGGTTTCAAAAGGCATTACCATTGATACATATCCCGATACGTATTATTATAGCAAACGATTTGTAAAAGTGGGACGATTGCAATGAACAATGAACAATTAATAATTAACAATTTATTAATTAATATTTTAAGATATGAATTATACATTAGATACCGGAAAACAAAACTATTCCTTTAACGCAGTTAAACAAAAACTCTTCAATATTTGTTCATTATTTCTTGTGTCTCGTATCTTGTGTCTTGCGTCTTGTGTCTTGTGTCTTGTATCTTGCACCTCGTCGAACAAAAAAACAGTAGAATTTGAAATTATTCCCAAACAAACTATGACAGAAATGCTGTTCGATGTGCATTTTTCCGATGCAGTGATTAATACGTACAACAATCAAGACAAACCGAATATTCTCCTTTCTCAGGCTTACTACGACAGTCTTTTCGCAAAACACGGCTTTACCGATACGGTTTTCCGCCTCAATATTGAACACTACACGCTGAACGGCGAAATAAAAGATATTTATAGTAAAGTGCTCGACTCGCTCAATAATATGAGAGCACGCCATACCGAGGCTGAAATACGGAATAAATAAATTGTAGTATATAGTATTGAGTACAAAGCACAAGCTACTCAATACTAATTACTTTGTACTAATTACTAACAAATGAGAAAAATCAAAGCTCAATATATTTTCGATGGTTCCAGATTGCATAAATTAGCAACTTTGGTGGTGAACGAAGGTGGTGGAATTGAAACAATATTGCACAACACAACCAATGAAACTGCCTGCGAAGAATTTTTCAATGGAATAGTCTGCCCCGGTTTTGTGAATGCGCATTGTCATTTGGAATTATCTCATTATCGCAATCGCATTCCACAACACGAAGGTTTACCTCAATTCATAAAAAATGTTGTAAAACTACGTGGTTCATTATCTGGAGAACTTGAAGCAATGCAAGCAGCTGATGGCGAAATGCAACAAAACGGAATAGTTGCCGTAGGTGATATTTCCAATACCGATGGAAGTTTTTCTGTTAAACAACATTCATCAATTTATTATCACACTTTTATAGAATTACTCGACCTTTTCAACAGTAACTCAAAGGAATTTGAATATGGGAAGAAGTTATTCTCCACGCATTTCCATACAATGCCGCTTTCATTAACTCCTCATGCACCTTATACATGCTCTCGCAAATTAATTGAGCGAATTGCGTTGCACGCCAATGAATATAAGTATCCGCTAAGCATACACAATCAAGAATGTGAGGCTGAAAATGAAATGTATCGTTCAAATTCGGGCACTCTGTACGAGCAAATGTTTGCAGCAGATTCGAAAAACTCAGAAACTATAAACGCAAAATTACCATTTCCTCAATACGGAAAAACATCGTTGCAAACGTATTCCACGTGGTTGCCCTGCAATTCACATACACTATTTGTACACAACACACACACCACGCAAGCCGATATTGATTTTTTGAAGCACAATTATCCCGATTTGAACTACTCGTTTGTTGTATGTCCGCAAAGCAATGCCTACATTGCACATGAAATTCCTCCTTTTGACGTATTATTGAACAACAAATTGAATGTCGCCATTGGCACCGATAGCTTAGCATCGAATAGTAAACTCAATATTGTGAGCGAACTGCTTGCTTTACAACAAGCATTTCCAAACGTTTCGCTGGCAGAATTATTGACTTGTTCCACCAGAAACGGCGCACAAGCACTTGGCATACAGAAACAATTCGGCACATTTGAAAAAGGAAAAACTCCCGGAGTAGTTTTGTTAGAGCATATTGATTTTACAAATATGCGTTTACAGAACAACACTACGGCATTACGATTAATATAAAAAGAGATTGCCACAAACTACACCCGTTACGGCACAAATTTCCGCTTTTCTATTGCTTGATAATAACTTTGAATAAATGCCTTGGCACGTGGCAGACGTAAAGTAGATGTATCGGTTTTCCATTGCGTAGGATACACTGCCGAAATTTCTTTTTCGTTGAACAAAAATGTATTGTTTCGTTTTATGAAATTAAAATAACCACCATAATAATTGACTGTTACATGATTTTCGGGATTTTTGAGTGCAAATACATCTTTGCCAAAGGCAAAAAACGCTTCAGTGTGCTGCATCATTCCCAACACGGTGGGCATAATATCAATATGCCCCATTACATTGTTATTCGTTCCTCTAAAGTTTGAATTTTCTTTATAGAATAACACGGGAACCGCAAAATTTCGAGGAACTTGACTCCACTCGGTATGCTCTTGCCCCGAACCATGATCGGCGGTTATAATAAATAATGTATTGGCAAACCATGGTTGTTTACGTGCTTGTATAAAAAAATCACGAAGTGCAGCATCGGAATATTGCAATGTACGGTAAATAGGCAAAGTCCCTCCTTTTAATATCTTTTCAAAATCAGGAGGTAATGTAAACGGATGATGCGACGAAAGCGTGAAAATTGTTGCTAAAAACGGTTCTTTGAGCGTTGATATTTTTTCTTGAGCAAATGGCAAAAAAGCATGATCCCAAATTCCCCATTTACCATCGAAATCATGCGTTCCGCGTTCTTTTTCATATTCCTCTCGGCAGAAAAACTGCTGCACACCCGATGCGTTGCCAAAAGCTACAAATCCCATTGAAGAATGAAGTGCTCCGTGTAAAAAGGCGGTTGTGTATCCTTTGTTTGCCAGCATACGAGGAAGCGGATTAAGCGGTGCTACCGATTGCGGCAACGATAAGAACTCTTCTTTGAAACTTGGTATTGAAGCCCAAATCGAAGGCAAAGCGTCCATTGACCGTTTACCATTGTGAAAGGCATTGGTAAACAGTAATCCTTCGTTCATCAATGAATCTAAAAATGGCGTGTAACTGTAATTATGCTCAGCATTGAGCTGGCGTAGATGCGCTGCCCCAAAACTTTCGAGAATAATAAATACTATGTTCGTATGCTCGTTTATTCTATAATAGCGCGCACATTCCGTATCAATTGTTTGCACCGGATTGAAATACGATTGTAGCTCTTCCTGCGTTTCAAAATATGTTTCATAACGTACCGTGGTACCAAGCGTGCGCAGCAAGCAAAACGGATTGCTCAAAATAAGCGACGAATGTGTTGGATTTTTGGCATATATCGTAACATCGCTCACATGTATGGGGCGAGTACTTGCCGAAAAATTTCCGCCTCGTATCATATACACGGCAAAAGTACCTACTACAAGCAAAGCAAATACATTGCTCACATAGTATTTCCACGAAAATGGGGGGGTAAAACGCGGAATAGTGAGCCGAGCGAAGCAATACAATACCCATACCAACAACGCAAAAGCTACAAATGCAAACCAATAATCGAGGAAAAATGCACCAAGTAGTTGCACATTGTTTTCAGCACCAAAATAATGTAAATCATCGTTGGAAATGCGCCCAAGTTTAAACGGATAATAGAAAATATCGGCTATGTGCAGCATAAGTGCAAGCGCATTCGTTACCGTAAACCATATAGCCACAAATTTTTGATAGCCTTGTCGAGCAATAATACCGAGCGGAATAAATGAAAAAACGACAAAAGGAAGATTAATATAAAATATTGATACCGAATTAAAAACAAAAGCACCTTTAATTAAATTCCATAATTCATCAATAGGTATGCTATCAATAAGTGCATTATTGTAAAAGTAAAATACAATTTGAGCAGCAAAAAACAAGACATACAAAAACAGCAAACGGAGAAAAAATGATGTAAAATGCGAGATGTGAGACATACGGCAATAGTTTAAAGAACTAGCAATTTAACGACTTACATTTTTAAATCACTCTTCGTTCAGCGGCGGCATGGTAAAATTCAAAACATTTGATCCCTCGGTTATATTTGGATACACCCACAGAGCACTGTCAATTTGATAACGTACATATTTGTAATTATCCGCATAAGCACGCACATATACTTGTTGCCCTTCGTGAATACCCGATGCGTAGAGTTTATCCAACGGTTTTTGAATTGTCATACTATTCAATGGCAAGCCACCTGAATTTTTTGCTCCCGCCATATATACGTATGCGTACCGTTCGTTACTCACAGAAGCAAGCGTATCAAAAAAATACCATACAGAAAGCGCATAATCACGACTTCCAACGAAAGAAATAGTGCGTGAAATATCAAGAATATTGTTTGTAACCGACACGGAATCAATCGTTACCAAACCTTGTGGCTTCATAGCTAAATATATGGTGGGCAAAGTGTCGGCTCGAGTAGTATCGTAGCGGTATTGAAA
Organism: Bacteroidales bacterium; assembly: GCA_031262005.1. GTDB lineage: Bacteria > Bacteroidota > Bacteroidia > Bacteroidales > UBA1715 > WQTX01. The sequence continues at coordinate 1,241 of JAISIO010000173.1, read as the reverse complement.
AATTTGATTTTTACCAAAGCCTTCTTTCTGTATTTCAATGGTATAGTATCCCTGCGTGCGGCGCATTTCCCATTCACCCTTATCATTGGTATAGGTAGTAATTATGGTATCTAACACCTCGGTAGAATTGTTGTTGAAGTTAAACATGGTATCACTCACGTGAGCCACTATTTGTATGTTACTCAACGAACCTGCTTGTTCTCCAAACTGATTGAATAATTCCACAGTTCCCCATAAACCACGAACACTATCCTGCGAAAAATCATATTCAACAGGTTTATCGCACGATGTGGAAATTGAAAGCGCAACGGTTACTGCAATGCAAAAAGTTATAAAATATTTCATACATTTAGTTCTTCATGAGATTGTATATTAGGAAATAGCTTCCCAATGTCTCCATAGTAAGAGAATGTAAATTACGCAAAAATCTATCACATTATTCCACAGTAAATAAGTTTTTTTGTATTTTTCGGATAATTTTTGAAAATTATGTTCTTTATACTCTCAAAACTCGCCTATTTCTTGACAACTCCCCTTGTGTGGATTTTTGTTGTATGCATTGTTGCTCTTTGCTTGAAGAATAGAAAAATTGCTCGAATACTATTCATCGTCGCCGGTGTTCTTTTAGTTGTACTGAGCAATCTTTTTTTGGCAACAAAAGCTACGCAAGCATGGGAAACGCCACCCATAAACGCTCACACAATTCAAAAGCCATACGAATATGCAATTGTTTTAGGAGGTTTTACCGATTATGATGCTGCGCACAATAGAGTTGTTTTTCAAAATTCAAGCGATAGATTATGGCAAGCATTGTGGCTTTACAAACAAGGAAAAGTAAAAAAGATTATACTTTCGGGTGGCGAAGGAAGAATTATGAAACGTGGGTACACCGAAAGTGAATCGACACGTGATTTTTTGATTGACATAGGATTTTCTACCGACGATATTATTGTAGAAACCCAATCGCGCAATACATTTGAAAACATACAATACAGCAAGCATATTCTTGATTCATTACAATATACCGACACTATTTTACTGATAACCAGCGCAACCCACTTGCCAAGAGCTATGGCTTGCGCTCAAAAAGCACAATTACCGGCTCATGCGTTTAGCACTGATTATACTATTGCTCCATCGAAATACAGTATTGATTTTTACCTTATTCCCGATAGTTCTGCTTTGGAACAATGGCGTAAACTGATACGAGAATTTATTGGTTTTGTAATGTACAAAATTGC
>JAISIO010000142.1 GCA_031262005.1 Bacteroidales bacterium | reverse complement strand
AGTGAATAGTGTTGAACTAATATTGTAGCTTACACAGGTTTTGGGATATTCATTCTTAAGAATTAATCGTATTTTTGCAAAAGAATAAACTCGAACGCCGAATGGAAACATTACACACTATTTATACGAATTTAATCGATCAACCTAAATGTTGGGATTATTACAATAAAAATGAATGTACGTTTTTGTTTGAGAATTTAAATAAGGTCAGTACGTGCAATGATTTTATCTCAACATATTTTCGTCATGCCGGCAAAGAGAAAAACACTTTTAAAGGTTTTGCTGATTCTTTAGGAGAACGCACAAAACACGTAGTTTCCACGTTCTTTTTAGGAATTTATTTGTATGAAAATTCTAACTACATAAAAGAAAACATAGACACAGAATTAAAGACATATAAAGAAACAAATAACTCTGTCGAATTTACATTTATATGGTTTTTGATTTGTCTTTTTCACGATTTAGGATATACCATAGAAGAAGAAAAAGACAACGAACTATACACTTCATTTTCAGACTTTTTAGAAAAAAACCTATGCAAAAGTTCAGAATTGAAGAAAAATGCAGGAGTCCCCAATTTTTACGCAAACATTTACAAATCATATTTTCAATACCGCATTGATGTACACAAAAAAAATGACCACGGAATTTGCGCTGCACGTATTTTATTTAAGGATTTATGTAAGATAAGAAAAAGGAAAGAAGATAATAATGATGAAAATGATGAACTGATTTGGGATAAATCTTTGATTGACGTTTATAACTTTGCGGCTTGGGTTATTCTCGCTCATAATATTTGGTTTATTGATACAAATAACCCTTGCAAAATAGCTGAATATAATTGTGCCGGATTAAAGGAATTAATACGAAAAGACAAAGAATACAAAATTAGTTTTAAAGAATTTCCCACCTTCTTTCTTTTCTGTTTGGTAGACAGCATTGAATTTTTGAAAAACGTAAAAGATATTTCTTGTTTCAAAGAAATAGAACTTGACATTAAAAATAGCGACAATGAGGAATGTCAAATAATTGTAAAATCAAATCTTTGTTGTGGTTGTCATGATAGAGTATTGGATTCTGTTGCAGATTTAAATAATTGGCTAACAACAACAACGAAAAACGGAAATGAAGTAACCATAATAATCAATCCACAATGAAACCAGCTCCAAACTACACACAATGGCTCACCGACCTAAAAACGAAAATTCGTCAAAGTCAAATTAAAGCCGCTATACAGGTAAATACCGAGTTGCTCCGTCTTTATTGGGATTTGGGACATGATATAGTTATTCGCCAAATGGAGGCAGCTTGGGGAAGTGGCTTTTTTGAGCCACTCAGTAAAGATTTAAAAAAGGAATTTCCTGATTTAAAAGGTTTTTCCGAACGAAATTTACTTTATATGAAACAGTTCTATTTGTTTTACAGCAAAGATGAACAAATTTTGCCCCAAGCTGGGACAGAAATTAATACACTAATTCCGCACCAACATGGTGCAGAAATACAAACCGCTGATAATAAAAAAACTACAATTCACCAACAAGCTGTTGGCGAATTTGAAACCAACCCTATTTACCAAATTCCGTGGCGACATCACGTTGAAATTATCACCAAATGTAAATCCGTCAAAGAAGCCTTATTTTACGTGCAAAAAACCATACAGAACAATTGGAGCAGAGCGGTTTTAATGAATTTTTTGGACGCTGATTTATATTCGGCGCAAGGAAAAGCGCAGAATAATTTTTCACGCTTACTACCCGAACCGCAAAGTGATTTGGCTAACGAAATTTTAAAAGATCCGTATAATTTTGATTTTCTAACTCTTAGCGAAAAATACAAAGAAAAGGAATTGGAAGATGCTTTGATTGATACTATTACCAATTTTTTGTTGGAATTAGGGCAAGGATTTGCTTACCTCGGTAGGCAAGTTCCTGTAAAAATAGGAAAACGAGAACGAAATATTGACTTGCTTTTTTACCACACCGAACTGCATTGTTATGTGGTAATTGAACTAAAAACAGGCGAATTTGAGGCAGAACATACCGGAAAATTGGGCTTGTATATTTCGGCAATCAATCATCAACGAAAAAAAGAAAATGATAATCCGACTATTGGACTGCTGATATGCAAAACAAAAGATGAGATTGAAGTGCAATATTCGTTGGAAACCACCAACGTGCCAATTGGCGTCTCGGAATATGAGCTTTCAAAACTATTGCCCGAAAATTACAAATCGGCGTTACCAAGTATTGAGGAAATTGAAAATCAACTAAAAAACAATGCCAAATAATCCTAAAAATACAACTTCCACTTTATACGCCAACGTAATTCTACCGTTGTCCGTTCCCCTGCTCTACACCTACGCCGTGCCCCCAAATATGAGTGTAGCACCCGGCAGCCGAGTGGTGGTACAATTGGGCAAACGCAAAATGTACACGGCTATTGTGCATTCGTTGCACAATACCAAACCCGAACAATACGAAACCAAAAACATACATTCTGTATTAGACGAAAAACCGATTGTAACCGAAAAACAATTACAATTATGGGATTGGATTGCCACCTATTATATGTGTACTCGCGGCGATGTAATGAAAGCCGCCCTACCTTCGGGTCTAAAACTCGAAAGTGAAGCTATGCTTTACGCCAATCCTGCCTTTTCGGAACGTGATAGTTTGACAGATAAAGAAGAGTTGATTTTTACAACTATTCATGAAAATACCGGTATTAGCATTAACGATTTGCAAAAATTATTTTCTTTTGAAAATATAACCGCCACTGTACAAACACTTTTGCAAAAAGGAATAATCCTTACCGGCGAAAAACTATTGCAAGGCTACAAACCCAAAATTGAAATTCGTTACCGCCTGCCGCAGGTTGAGAATATAGAATCAGTAGTGAACAATGCTGTTGAAAACCTCAGTAAAGCCCCTAAACAACAATCTGCGTTTCTTGCATTTTTGGATTTATATATGAAAAGTAAAAATCCGAATTTTTCAATTTCACGCAAAGAATTGCTTATAAAAACTTCAACCAACTTGCAGATTGTGAGCGAATTGACAAAAAAAGGATTTTTGGAAGAATTTGACAGTACTCGTTCACGCATAGAAATTGAAACCGCCGAAAATCAAACCGCAAAACAATTAAACCCAGCACAGCAAAACGCTCTACAACAAATCATTACATCGTTCTCCGAACACAAAGTATGTTTATTACACGGTGTTACAGCAAGCGGCAAAACCGAAGTGTATATACATCTTATTCAGCATATTGTAGCTCAAGGAAAACAGGTTTTGTATCTCTTGCCCGAAATTGCTCTTACTTCGCAAATTATTGTGCGTCTGCGTCGAGTGTTTGGCAACAAAGTGGGCGTGTACCACTCAAAATTCTCTGATAATGAACGTGTTGAAGTGTGGAATAATTTGTTGGCTGCCGACGAAAATTCATATTCTATTGTGCTTGGTGCTCGTTCGACTGTGTTTTTGCCATTCCATAATCTTGGGTTGGTAATTGTGGACGAAGAACACGAAACTTCGTTCAAACAATACGACCCTGCACCCCGCTACAATGCCCGCGATACGGCAATTGTGCTGGCGCAAATGTTCGGTGCACCCACACTTTTGGGCACTGCCACGCCAAGTGTGGAAACCTACTACAATGTGCAACAACACAAATACGCACTCGTGGAATTAACCGAACGCTATTCGCAGGTGCAATTGCCTCACATTGAAATAATTGACCTGAACACTGCTCGTAAACAAAAACGAATGTACGACACGCTTTTCAGCAAACAATTGATTGAAAAAATAGAAGAACTTTTGCGAGAGAAACAACAGATCATATTGTTTCAAAACCGACGGGGATTTGCGCCTTACATAGAATGTACCGCCTGCGGACATATTCCCAAATGCAAACATTGCGATGTTACGCTCACTTATCACAAAGGAACAAACTCGCTTCGTTGCCATTATTGCGGTTTTTCGCAACGGCACAGCGTAACCTGCCTCGCTTGCGGAAGTTCGGCAGTAGAGCATTTTGGCTTTGGAACCGAAAAAATCGAAGACACCTTGCGTGAAATTTTCCCCGAAAAACACATCAAACGCATGGATTTGGACAGCACGCGCGGCAAAAATTCATACAACGAAATTATTGAAGCCTTTGAAAACAGAGAAATTGATATTTTGGTAGGCACTCAAATGATTACCAAAGGATTAGATTTCGATAATGTGGGACTTGTAGGAATTTTACAAGCCGATTCATTGCTCAATATGCCCGATTTCCGTTCATTTGAACGGGCATATCAGGTAATGACGCAAGTTGCAGGACGTGCCGGACGAGCGCAAAAACAAGGATTGGTATATATTCAAGGCTATAATGTACAACACGAGGTTTTGAAAGCTGTGCAACACAATACATTTCACAATTTTATTGAGCAACAAATGCTCGAACGACAGAATTTTCATTTTCCGCCATTTGTTCGTTTACTGAGAATTTCAGTAAAACACAAAAACCGGCAAACTGCCGAACAAGCGGCAACTCAGCTTGCGAATTTGTTGCAACAATTACAAGGAATTAGTATTATGGGACCCGAATATCCACTCATAGCCCGCCTACAGACACTGTATATTCAAGAGCTTTTAATCAAAATTCCTCGCACACAATCGCTTGAACAAGTGCGCAATACCGTTAATAAAGCTATTCAAAGTATTGCCGCACAAGCGAATTTTAAATCCGTTCAATGTATTTGCAATGTCGATCCATATTGATATAACCGACTAATCGAATAACTGAATAACTGAATAACTGAATAACTGAATAATTGAATAACCAAAATTAACCATTAACCACTAATAGCCTTTCTTTTTGTATCTTTGCCGAAATTACTAAACTATGAATATCTTAATCGTCTGCAATAAATTTCCCTATCCCTTAAAAGACGGTGGCGCAATAGCAACTTTTGCTATGATTAAAGGATTTGCACAAGC
>JAISIO010000111.1 GCA_031262005.1 Bacteroidales bacterium | reverse complement strand
GGAGCAATGTTACCAACCGCAGTGCCTATTTTGGCAGTTTGGGCACAGAGTGTGCATGAAAAAAATAGACAGACTACGAAAGTAAAATTCTTTATGCTCATAATGATACGGTATTTTTTGGTATTCCGTTACACAACGCAATAAGTATTGAAATGTTGTGCAGACTACGAAAAACAATGTCTGAATTTGGATTTATATGCGTAACAAGATTGTAAAACTAATTCCCGTTAGGTAGAAAAGCTGCCTCTTAGTTTGCTTCTTAGAATGTAACGGAGTACAATTTCTATTGTGTCTAAGAAACCGTTAGTATTTTATCCATTTGCACGTCCCATCTGTCGGGCACAATGCGCTCTACCAACTGACACGGAAAGCATACGCCTATTTTTGTTCCCGAAAGCTGTGGTAGCAACTTGTCGTAATAGCCTTTCCCTCTGCCGAGCCTGTTGCCTTGCTTATCAAAAGCAACGCCCGGTACAATAATTACGTCTATTTCGTCATAGTTTGTAAAAAAATCACCCGTTGGTTCACTAATGTTGTAAGAGGCTTGAACAAGAGTTCCACTGCTTTCATACTGTTTTATGCGCAACTCTTTGCCAACAATCACAGGCAAGAGCATACGCTTATCACCAGCCCATTTTTCAATAAAATCGTGTGTGTCTACCTCATCGGGAAGCGACCAAAATGCCAAAACGGTATGTGCCGACTGAAATTCGGGCAGTTGCTCTATTGCGCTAAAAAGTTGTTGCGAAAACAAGCGTTTATGTTCCCCATCTATGTTTTTTATTTCCTTCCGTATGGCTGCTCGTAGTTTCTTTTTCATCAGGAAAAATTATTGTGGATACTTCTAAAATAAGGCTCTCAAAACAATAGTTTAGTGGTTAATGGTTAATGGTTAGTGATTAATGATTAATGATTAATGGTTAGGGATTAGAGCTAACTTCTTAACTCCTCTAACTCCTCTAACTCCTCTACAACCAGCGTTACAAAACCTTTGAACGGCTCTTATGCCTATATGACACCAAAAAAAACGTTCCCACAAGCGTAGGAATTACAATATTGATAAGCCAAATAAGCAAACTTACCTGAAATACAATAGCTGCTTGATTGGTAAAAAAACTAAAAATAAACATTGCCACCGAGCCTCGTATGCCAATTTCGCCCAATACCGATGTGGGAATAATAGTTGTAAAAAAATAGGTAAGCGTTACACCTATAAATATCTCTAAATAAGAGAGTTCTCCTATAAAAATGCTGATTGCAATACAAAACTGCGTACAAAATACCGCATAGCGCACCAAACTCGCACCAAACAAAGGTAACAAAGAAGAAAGCGGATAATAGCGTAAAACATTCTTAAATTTTCGGAACCATGATGTACCGCTTAAGCGCAACAATAATTGATACAGCCATCGCTGCTTACGGAATAATAAAAAAAACACTACCCCTACCAACAATGCGGCAACAGAAATATAAGCAGCAATAGTAATAATACGGTGTTGTGGTAAAAACATCATATACAACACAAAACCCAGTAAACCGAAAATCAACGTGGCGCACAATTGAGATAAACTACCGATAAACGTAGCAAAAACCGCCTTTTTTCGTTCATGAGCAAGTACCACGGCTCGCCCGCCGATTTCGCCTATACGGTTGGGCGTTACCAGAGCCAAAGGCAAGCCAATCAATACTCCTCGCAGTGCCGTGCGCCACGAAATAGGAGTAAGTTTTGTAATTAACCAATGCCATTTATATACTTCCAACCCCCAATTACAGAGCATGAGCACCAGCAATAGTGCCACTATTGAAATGCCAAAACGCACATCTACAAACATGTGCAAAACATCTGCATGAATATCTTGGAATTTATATATCACATAGCCCCATGCTACGGCAAAAACAATGATTTTTACTGTCCATACGGCTATTTTCTGCAATGATGACTTCGACATTTTTCATATTTTTTTCAAAAAAACACAATTTAATTTGATATTCAAGAAGTTTATGACAATTTTTGCAAAACTTTCTTTGAATATCAATTAGTCAGTTACTCGGTTAGTCGATTAGCCACTTAGTCGGTTATTCAGTTATTCAGTTATTCAACAAAATATGTCATCAGTAAAAGCAAAAAAAAGTTTCGGACAGCATTTTTTAAAAAATGAAGATATTGCACACAATATTGCCGAATTAGCCCTCAAACACAATGTAAAAAACTGCTTGGAAATTGGTCCCGGAATGGGCGTACTAACCAAGCATTTGCAAGCACTCGACCTCAACTTAAAAGTGGTAGAAGTCGATAAAGAATCGGTTAATTATTTACTTGATAACCATATTGTGGAACCGCAGAATTGCATTGAGGGTGATTTTTTACGTTTACCCCTCGCTCCTATTTTTGGTGGCGAGCCGTTTTGCGTAATTGGCAACTTTCCATATAATATTTCCAGTCAAATTGTGTTTCGTATTGTAGAACATCGCGCACTTATTCCGGGCATGAGCGGAATGTTCCAACGCGAGGTAGCTCGCCGCATTGCATCACCCAAAGGCTCAAAGGAATACGGCATAATTTCGGTTTTGGTGCAAGCGTTTTTCACTACCGAATATCATTTCACAGTTGATGAACATGAATTTGTGCCACCACCGAAAGTAAAATCAGGTGTTATTTCTCTCTATCGCAAAGAAAATCAAACACTTCCATGCGATGAAAAGACATTTATCCATATTGTAAAAACAGGTTTTAACCAACGCAGAAAAACCCTACGCAATTCACTGAAATCAATTACTTTTGAAGAAGGATTTACACAACACGAAATTTTCAATCTACGTCCGGAACAACTTTCTGTCGACGATTTTATATTTCTTACACAGAATGTAATACATTAACCACTAAGCACTAAGACATTGAACACTAATAAAAAATATAATGAGTGTATTGCTTATTTCCAATCCGTAATGCCAAATCCGCGGTGCGAATTGCACTTTTCAAACGAATTTGAACTGTTGGTTGCCGTTATTCTTTCGGCACAGTGTACCGACAAACGGGTAAACCTTATCACTCCTGCCCTTTTCAAAGCATTGCCCACACCCGAAGCGTTTGCACATACTACTATTGACAACATTTATTCCTACATTCGCAGTTGTTCATACCCCAATAACAAAGCAAAATTAGTGCACGCTGCCGCCACTATGTTGATTGACAATTACAACGGAAAATTACCACAAACTCTTGACGAATTACAAAAATTACCGGGAGTTGGACGCAAAACCGCCAACGTGTTGTGCAGTGTTTTGTGGCATCAGCCAACCATTGCTGTTGATACACACGTATTTAGAGTAGCAAATCGCATAGGTTTAACCGATGCAAAAAACGTATTGGATACAGAAAAACAATTACTTGCTCGCACCCCTGCCGATGCGCTGTATTTTATGCACCATTGGCTCATATTGCACGGACGCTACTGCTGCACAGCCCGCAAACCACACTGCGAAAAGTGCGGCATAACTAGTGTCTGTAATTTCTACAAAGAAAACAACTAAACTCTACACTCTATTCTCTAATCACTAAACCCTATACTCCACTCTATCTCGAATTGAACGTGCCAGTGTCAATTCATCGGTATATTCCAATTCATTGCCAACAGCTACGCCTCGCGCAATCATTGAAAGTTTGCACGAGCAGTGCGCAAGTTTTTTGTACAAGTAAAAGCACGTTGTGTCGCCTTCCACCGTTGCAGGCAGAGCAAATATGAGTTCTACAACATCGCCTTGCTCTACCCGTTCAACTAAACTTTGAATTTCCAAATCCAAGGGAGAAACGCCATCAATAGGAGAAATTACGCCACCCAACACGTGGTAAACACCTCGAAATTGCTGGGTAGCCTCTATCACAAGCACATCTTTTATGGTTTCCACCACACAAATTGTAGAAAAATCACGCAACGGGTTGGCACAAATATCGCACACTTCACTATCTGAAATTGCATGACAGATTTTACAAAAACATACTTTGGTTTTTAAATTATAAATAGCTTCGCTCAAATTTTGTGCATAGCTTTCGTCGTGGCGCACAATATGCAGAGCCAAACGAAGTGCTGTTTTCTTGCCAATACCAGGCAATTTCCCAATTTCCTGAACGGCGGTTTCTAAGTATTTTGATGAGAATGTTTCCATTTTTTAGATATTCGATTGATAGTGAGATATTCAATTGAGATTCATTGAGATTGCTGAAATGTGGCTTCAAAAACCTCAGCAAGCGAATAACCGGTTGTGAGACTCTCGAAACAACATTTGTTATGTTGCATATAAATAATCCGCAACGACATCTTCTTCTATTAATTTATCTTTTTGAATATCAGTTAGTTGATTAAACCCAAGCATAATTTTTCTGCATTGCGAAGAGTTGCATAAACATAGCTTATTAAGCAATTCGCTTGTAAGTGTTGATTCTGTTGTAGCATAATCAAACGTTAATTCTTCGCCTGCACGCACTTTGCGCAGAGTAACGAGCTTTACCGTAGCGCAGAGTGTTTCGGCATTGAAATGCGCCGAAATTGCCGCATTCGGATCACAGCTATGATTGGTGTAAACGCCAAAATCGCCTGCTTCTATATGATAATTTTCGGCAACTTGAATTGATGTGCGAGTTCGTTCGGAAGAAACTTCACCATGAAACGAGAATATCACGATATATTTAGGAATTGCAGCCTGTGCGCGTAAACATTTTTGCCCCTGCAACATTGTGCTGTTATCTATTTTTACGGCAGACGATTCATAATTTGTTTGTTGTTGTGTTTCTATTTTCATTGTTTCTATTTTACTGTTAATTGCACATTCAGATAATTAATACAAAAATCCAAATAGCCAAATTGGTATTTTATTACCGAAACCATATTCCGCATTATCCAATGCCAAGTACGCATTTTCTATACCCACAATTTGTTCGTGCCCTTTATTTTTTCCACCTATTTCAAAAGTGTAGGTGTCATTTATCTTAAAATCGCCTTTTTTTGCTGATGTTACAGTGGTAGCAACTTGTAACTGATTAAAGAAAAAAGTTTCACGAATAGTACCAATATCGGGTTTGTCGTTTGCAAGCGCAAAATTTATATTGGCGTTGTTTAAATAAATTTTTTCGGGTTTTGCCAGCGTTTTCAAACCGCTCACATCTTGCCGCAAAAGCAAAATAAGTTGTGCCTTTTCGAGTATTGTTAAAAAATTTAACAAGTAATTTCTATTCACATTGATAAGCTCTGCAAGGTCGGTAATATTGGGCGTAAAAGGCACTCTTTGCGCAATCACAAGCAGTAATTTTTTGATTTTCTGAATAGAAAACGGTTCAATTATTTCTATAGAAGGCAAATCAACATCTAAAATTGTATTGATTGTGTTCAAAAGTTGCTCGTGATAATGCTTTTTCTCTACTTTGTAATACGGATAATATCCCGATTCCAAGTAGGCTTTGAATGCAGGAATTATTTTTAGTTTTTCGTTAACAATACCTGCATATTCAACGTGATTTTTCAAAATTTCATCAAATTCAAACACAGGTAGTTCAATATTTTTATCGTACAAAATAAATTCCCTGAGCGACATTCCGTGCAACACATAATGCACTGCCCTACGACTTAAATCGGCATTTCCTTTATAAATTTCGAGCATTGACGAACCGGTAAAAACTATTTTCAGTTGAGGGAAAAAGTCATACAGATTTTTTATTTCCTGCGCCCACGTTTTGTATTTATGCACTTCGTCAATAAGCAAAACCTCGCCGCCGTTGTGCACAAATTCCTCGCCCAAATCAAAAAGCGAATTATTGGCAAACCAAATATGGTCTAACGTAACATACAACACTTTATTCTTAGAGTTTGAAAACTGTAATTTAGCATATTGCAATAAAATAGTTGTTTTTCCACTACCTCTCGCTCCCGTAATTCCAATTAATCGACTATCCCAATCAATATGCGAATATAAATATCGCACAAACGTTGTGCTTGTTTGCGCAAGTCGTTGAAAAAAAAGACTAAATAATTTTTCCATAAATTTTGCAGTTTGTTTTCCGCAACAAATATAGCAATTTGTTTTTTATAAAAAACATTTTTATTTAAAAATCGTACCATACAAAAAACAATTATTATTGCAAATTGTACTTTATAGGAAACAAATTCCTTACGTTCAATTGATTGGCGAAGTTTGCGTTTTCCCCAATATCGTTCGACAGCTTCTTTGGCGTAGAAGAGTCGAGATTTCTCGTCTTTTAAAGACATAAATTCCACAAAATGAGACCACGACAATTGTGTCGCCGCGGCGACACAATTTCAATATCGGGGAATTTCAGTTACTACAACCTCCTGTATCCTACGTATATGCGCTTGCTCCGAATTGTCGCCGTCATAATCAAAAACATTCCACACCTGCCACGCTTCGGCGGTTTCGTCCGGTTGTAAATTCACAAGCGGCGAATGGTATTCCAATTCCAGCAAAGCATTAGCATCACTGTGTTCGGTGTGATTGTAGATTTCTACAAGAGCGTGCTCCTTGTGAATTTCTGCAGCTTTGTGTTTTTCAAATGAAATTGCCACTATATGCGACTGCGTTACGCCCCATATTCGTGGTTCTGTCGGATAGATAAACGCTTTTGACGAACGTTCGCCTTTGTGATCCTGTGGTTTACACGGATTATACGTAAAATAATCGCCGACAAAAGAGAATGGCATTTCCTGCGAATTTTCATTCAATACCGGCTCTACTCTACACTGATCTTCGGTAGTTTTCACGTATGCTTTTGCCCAACCGTCCAACCGAGTATTAAACCAAATATCCCACGTAAGCGGTTTATTTACAGTATTTTGTATGGCAGCTTTTATAAAAACAGAACCATCGGGATTCACAGCAATTGTTTTGTGCATTACCACGCCCCACACTTCGCTTTGAGGACTTTGCAAAATGATTGCACTACGAGTTTTTTCTATTATAGAATATTCGCCAAGAGTGCAAAAAGGGTCGGGAGGCCACACATCGGCGGCTTTGCGTTTGTCTTCGTTCACTGTTTGCTGTGTCCACCATTCCGCCTGCGCTCCGAGCCACACTGTATGTCCGCAAATTGGTTTGAAATCGGTTTCGACGGTTACTTTTTCCGTCAATTCCCAATATTCTTCGTTGGATTTAAGAATATTCGGCGAACCATTTTTTGAAAGAAACACTATAGTAGCACCTACTTTAGTGGCTATGCCGACTTGCACACCGCCGTTTTCTATGTAAGCTAAATTTTTATTCATAGAGATTGATATTCGTTGATAGTAAACTATTTATAGAGTAATACGCTTCGTGATGCACGCTCTTTGTGTGGGAATGTGCCTCGTGCATAAACACAAACAGCTTTTATGCGTAAAAATAGCGAAACTTCACTAATCGACGAACTTACAGTTAGCATTTTTATCAACAAGAATTTTTTATAAAAAAAACCACACAAAAAATTTGGTGTGTAAAATACAAACTGTATATTTGCACTCCCAAAACAGAAGCCGAAGTGGTGGAATTGGTAGACACGCTGGACTCAAAATCCAGTGAATGCAAATTCGTGTGGGTTCGAGTCCCACCTTCGGTACTATATTGGTTTTCAAGTCGTTACATTATTCGTGGCGACTTTTTTTGTTTTTATCCGATTAACAAATAATCTCAACGCAAAAAAAATTATTTTTGTACTGTAAATGCAGATAACAATCTCCCACAATGACCAGAAAAAAATCAAGTTAGAGCAGGAAGGAATAAAATCGTTAAATATAATATGCAATTAAAAGACATAGAACATCACGCACAATTCGACAATTTTGAGTTTATTGCTAAGCAAATTGTCGAGGGTTTTATTACCGGACTTCACCGCAGCCCGTTTCACGGTTTTTCGGTAGAATTTGCCGAACACAG
>JAISIO010000091.1 GCA_031262005.1 Bacteroidales bacterium | reverse complement strand
ATTATGGGAACCAAAATGATGAACGGTATTGGCGGTTCAGGCGATTTCACCCGTAATGCATATATGTCAATTTTCACAACACCTTCGGTAGCAAAACACGGAGCAATCAGCGCATTTGTACCAATGGTGTCGCACGTAGACCACTCGGAACACTCAGTGAAAATTATAGTTTCGGAATTTGGTGTTGCCGACTTGCGCGGAAAATCGCCTATTCAACGTGCCGAAGAAATTATAGAAAAAGTGGCACACCCCGATTACAAACAATTGTTGTGGGATTACATAAAACTGTGTAAAACAACATCGCACACATCACACTTAATGTCAGCCGCACTCAAAATGCACGATGAATTTATTATTTCAGGTGATATGCGAAATACTAAATGGTAATTACTCACTAATCGGCTAATCGAATAACTGAATAATCGAGTAACTGAATAATCGAAAAAAATCCTCAAAGAGTTGAATTAACTTTTTGGGGATTTTTTTTATTGATTATCCGTTATTTTACCCCTAAATTTCACCCCCTAAATCCCCCTGAAGGGGGACTTTGCTCTGTGTAAGACCTGTTGCTTAGGGCTATTTCGTACTCTTGCTCCCCCTTTAGGGGGTTGGGGGGTAGTTATAGATATTCATATAATTTTTCTATCAAAAGTAGCGTTTTTCTCGAATTTCTACGCAACGAATGCCGAAAAACAACACTTATTGTTTTTCATACGGTCGGAACACATAGCACACGCCGTATTCTTCGGCTCTTTTACGCTTTTCTTCCGCCGGCAAGTGGGCGAATGTCCGTTCCACACTATTCCAAATTTCGAGAATTAATTCGTCGGCTTCTTTACGTAAACTCTGAATATACTCGCCTGCATTTTCTTTTTTGCCCTGTTTGAATTGGGTGCTTTTGAGGTGTATCACAAAACGATCGTAATTCACTTTCAACTGCGCAATTCGAGGGTTTGACATAGGTGTTCCGCCTTCCTGTACACGAGCTTCCTCTCCGTCAATCAACTGCTTGCCCCACAGCAGCAATTCCTCATCGGTTTTAAGAAGCGGTAGTTTTTTATGATGAGCGTCCAAACCGTAATATCTAAGAGAATCTGCCGCAATTTCGCCTCGCTGAATGCTCATGGTGAGCACTTGAATAAAATGAGTGATATACATACGAATTTGCCGTTGCAAATGCGCAAGTTCACTGTTTTTTTCTACATAATGTGCATTGTCAGCACGTTGCAGACTGATACTTTTTTTGAAAGTTTCAATAAAAAATTTTGCACGAGTAAGCGTTTTATAGTCAAAAGCAACATCATCGGGGTGCAGTCCGAGAGTAATGTTTATGGCTTTGGTAAGTGCTCGCGTGCGAGCCGCATCAGTATTGGGCAATCGTCGGTATGGCATAGTGTTTATTTTTTGCAAAAATAAGAAAAACACCGTGCTGCGAATAAAAATCAGCAATAAAGAACTAACACATTATAAACCATTCGCAGGGGAGAATAGTTTAAAATTTAGAAATGAAGAAATTTAGGAATGTAGAAATGTAAGAATGAAAGAATTGAGGAATGTAAGAATTGTGGACTTCTCTAACTCCTTAACTTCCTTAACTTCTCTAACTTCTTAACTCCTTTAACTCTTAATTTCTATGCCGTGTGGTTATCATATAAATTCTGTATTTGTTCTTGCAAGGGCTGTAAATCTTTTTGCACTATTTTCCAAACCCTTTCTTCGTTTATATGATAATAACCATGTACCAATACATGACGTAACCCTACAATTGCCTCCCATTCAATTGCATTATTGGTCGTTTTAAATTCTTTTGATAATTTATAACTCGCTTCACCTATAATTTCAATATTTTTCACAACCGCAAAAAACAATATTCTATCTTTCTTGAAATCCTCAAGAGAAACATTGTGTGTAAATCCCTTACATTAGCAATTGCTTCTAATATATGAGCCAATCGCCCTTTGTCTCTAACTTTCTCTCTCATACACCAAAATTTTATCGTTTTCCACCGATTCTTGTGCCCATGGATAGAGTTGTCCTTCTTCAACCAAATCAACGTTTTTATGCAAAATTTTTTTGAGTTTATTCATTATTTTCACATAATCAAGCAACGAAATGTCGGCATCTTCATCAAATCGCACCATAATATCAATATCACTTTTGCGAGTTTCCTCATCTCGTGCATACGAGCCAAATACCCAAGCCTTCTCTATTGGATAAGCAGGGAAAAACGCTTGTAATTTATGAGCAATTCCTTGATTCATTGTGTATTATTATATTGTTGCAATGGTTGGCTTTAACCTTTGCGGTTATGCAAATATAGTAGTTTTATCACTTTAAACAAATGTAGGCATTGTACTAACTATGTGAATGCAGGAAATTTAGAAATGTAAGAATGAAGGTATTGAGGAATGTAAGAATTACTAACTTCCTTTAACTTCTTAACTTCTCTAACTTTTTAACTCCCTCTAACTCCCTCTAACTCCCTCTAACTCCTCAATTCCTTCTTCCGCCAACACAAAATCCAATTGTCGTTTCAGCAAATCGGCGCGCACAATTTTTATGCGAACCGCATCGCCAAAAGTAAAAGTACGATGGGTAAATTTGCCTCGCAGACAATAATTTTTATCGTCGAACAAATATTGATCGTCGGTAAGTTCCCGAATAGGAACCAAGCCTTCGCACAAGCTATCGCTTAGTTCTACAAAAAATCCTCGTTCGGTAATACCCGAAATAACGCCCGAAAATTCTTCGCCAATGTGTTCCTTCATAAATTCCACCTGTTTGAATTTTATGGAAGCACGCTCGGCATTAGCAGCAAGTTGTTCCCGGCTCGACGAATGACGGCAATTATCCTCATATTCTTCAAGCGGAGCCGATTTTTGTTTTTGTAAATAGCGGTCGAGCAGGCGATGCACCATCATATCAGGGTAGCGACGAATAGGCGATGTAAAGTGCGTGTAGTACGGAAATGCCAAGCCAAAGTGTCCGATATTATTGGTAGAATAGACGGCTTTTGCCATTGCTCGCACAGCCAGATTTTCAAACAATTGCGATTCTTTTTTTCCTTTTATATCGGTCAAAAGCGCATTAAGTGAAGTAGCAGTTTGTTTGCCGCCGCTTGTGTTCAATTTATAACCGAATTTTTTAATAAATTGGGCAAAATTACTTAACTTCGATTCATCGGGATTGTCGTGAATACGATAGACAAACGTTGGCGCCGCTTTCTGTTTTCCTATAAATTCGGCAACACGTTTGTTTGCCAAAAGCATAAATTCTTCTATCAATTTATTAGAATCTTTCGATTCTTTGTAGAACACCCCAAGCGGTTTCCCCTGTCCGTCGATGCGGAATTTCACCTCCTTGCGGTCAAAAGCAATCGAGCCTTTTTGAAAACGTTGGGCACGCAGTTTTTTTGCCAAACTGTCCATTACAAGAATTTCACGCTGCAAATCGCCGCTGCCGGTTTCTATTACCGCTTGCGCTTCTTCGTAAGTAAAGCGGCGGTTAGAATTTATGACCGTTCGTCCGAACCATTCGTTCACAATGTGCGCTTCGGGCGTGAGTTCAAACACTGCCGAAAATGTCAATTTTTCTTCATTCGGACGCAAAGAGCATAATTTATTCGACAGTTTTTCGGGCAGCATCGGCACTGTTCTATCCACCAAATACACCGAAGTTGCTCGCAAGCGAGTTTCCTCTTCCAATTTTGTGCCGGGGCGCACATAGTGCGTTACGTCGGCAATGTGAACGCCTACTTCAAAATTACCATTGTCGAGGAATTTGATAGATAGCGCATCATCAAAATCTTTTGCATCTTCGGGATCAATGGTAAATGTGCATATATCACGAAAATCACGGCGTTTTGCAATTTCATCGGCAGTAATTTCGTCGGAAATCTCGTCGGCAATTCGTTCCACTTCGGCAGAAAAACGGTAGGGTAAATCAAATTCCGCCAAAATTGCGTGCATTTCGGTTTCGTTATTGCCCACATCGCCAAGCACTTCAACCACTTCACCTATGGGGTTACGGGCTTTTTTCGACCATTCAATCACACGCACCACCACTTTTTGACCGTTTTTGGCATTTTGTAAATTTTCGAGTGGCACAAACACATCGTAGGGAATGTGCCGTTTATCGACCACCACAAAAGCGTAATTTTTATTTCGTTCCACAATGCCCACAAAATCTCGTCTGCCTTTGCTGAGAATTTCCACCACCTCGCCTTCGAGACGTTGATTTTTCTTTGCGAACAGATACACTTTCACAGTATCGCCGCTGAGTGCCTGATTGAGGTTTGCGGCAGCCACAAAAATATCTTCGTCCACTTCGCCGCTCACAACATACGCCGAACCATACGACGTCAATTCAACCACACCGGTAATGTAGCCGCCGCGCGACTTTAATCGGAATTTGCCTCGCTGCACTTCTTCCAATTCGCCTTTTTCGTGCAAAATATTGAGATACGTTTCTACCTTGTAATTTCCTTCTTTATTGTTGATGCCCAATCGGGTAGCCAATTGTTTGCAATTAAATGATTTGCGCGGATTCTGCTGAAAAAGCGTAAGAATTTGCAAAGCCATATTGCCTTTGCGAGCATCGGGGAGGTGTTTATTTTTTTTAGACATAATTAGTTCGTAAGTTTATAAGTTGGAAAGTTATTGAGTTGGAAAGTTTGAAAGTTGATACGTTAGTGAGTTTTTGTGCTATATCTGATGTATATGTTTCGATTGTGAGACACAAACAATCTACTGTTACAGACAAAGGTAACATTATTCTTTGTAATCAGCAGTACATCACACAGATATTTTAAGGCAAGCGCATAAAATCAAGCCCCCTAAAGTCCCCTCGGTTGCTGATCGGAGTCAAAGCATTGGGGGATTTAGGGGGCTATATTTATACCATTTTCGCACAGTCGCCATAAAAAAACTTGTTCCCCGCCGCCGTTTTTTCTAAAAAACACTATATTTGCACACTCTTTTCGAGCAACATTCGGGATGTAGCTCAGCCCGGTTAGAGTACACGTCTGGGGGGCGTGGGGTCGCCCGTTCGAATCGGGTCATCCCGACAAATTCCTTGTAACAATTTGAATTTCAAATTTTTTACAAGGAATTTTTTTGTTTACAATTATTTGTCCAGTTCTAAAAATATGGCTTCGGCTCCGTTCAGCCACTGGTGGTTGAGGTTCTCGAAACGCAGTGGCTGAGCGGAGTCGAAACGAGATTATTACAAGTTCCCTATTGTATTATTTCATACGCCTGATTACGCAATCGAGGAATAAATCCTGCCTGCACAATAGCCTTTTGCAACTCTTCTTTTTGCGTGGAATAGCGCGCTCCTGCCTGCGAAACTACATTTTCTTCAATCATTATGGAACCCAAATCATGTGCTCCGCCGTGCAAGCACAATTGCGCAGTGGGCAAACCAACGGTAAGCCACGAAGCTTGAATGTGTTCTATATTCGGCAGCATTATTCTACTGATGGCTATCATACGCACATATTCGGCACTTTGCACGGTATAATTGCGTGGAAATTCCGCTGCAAGCTGCGTGCCTTTGCTGTAAAACACCCATGGAATGAATGCCGTGAAACCTTTGGAATGTGGCGGACGACGGTTTTGCAATTCTCGTACTGCAATCAAATGCTGCATACGTTCTTCAATGGTTTCAATGTGTCCGTACATCATGGTTGCCGATGTGGTTAAGCCCAGTTGATGCGCATCGTGCATGATAGAAAGCCACGTTTGGGCAGAGCATTTGCCGGGAGAAATAATAGAGCGCACTCTATCCACCAGAATTTCGGCACCGGCACCGGGCAAGCTATCTAAACCTGCGGCGTGCAAGGTTTTTAGCACTTCCATTGGTGAGGCGTGTTCGCGTTGCGCTATATAGGCAATTTCGGGCGGACCAAGAGCATGGAGTTTAATGTTCGGGTGGCGGCGTTTGAGTTCCGAAAATAAATTGACATAGAAATCTAACTTCAAACGAGGATTCATGCCGCCTTGAATCA
>JAISIO010000004.1 GCA_031262005.1 Bacteroidales bacterium | reverse complement strand
TGCAACAACCTTCAAAATTGCAATTTCGCAGACTTGCCGAACGTAGAATGCCACTTGTAATTATAGCGTGCTGTGCAGTATTTATAGTGCGTTGCTTGTGGCAATTGCCTTCGCTCGACACTGTCGGCGAAATGCAACGCTGGGCAGTTTTTGCTGTTTTTATGCTCATGTTTGGCACCTTACCCACGCTTAATCACAAACAATTTTTTGCAATAGTGTGCATATTTACCGCTTCGGTAGTAGCGTGCAGCGTATATAATTTTGTGTATTTTTTGTATACCACACCACAAAACACCGATGTTCGCCATGCTTCAATTTTTATGTGGTACATTCGTTTTGTGCTGTTTTGTTTGATAGGAGTGGTTGTGTGCGTGTATTACGTATTATTCCAAAAACACATACAATTGCTGCGTTATGCAAAAATTTTGTTCGTATGTGCGTGTGTGTGGTTGATATTTTATTTAATCTTTATAAAGTCCATTACTGGTTATATTGGTTTATTTATAATCAGCGTACTAAGCATTTATGAGCGTGTGCGTTCTTATAAAAAATACGATTTTCTGATAGTGTTTTGCATTTTGTGTACTCTACTTGGGGTGCGAGTGGGCTATGAAGCTCATTTTTTTCTTAATCCCGATGAAATTGACGCCGAAAAACTTGATACACACACTGCGCAAGGTAATAAATACATGAAATTCTACCAACGAGGGTTTATTGAAAATGGACATTGGAATAATTTGTACGTGTGTAAGCAAGAAATTGTAGACAATTGGCATTTGTACAGCAATGTTCCGTTGTTTGAAACCAATGTAAAAGGATTTGCAGTGTACGATAATTTGAAGCGCTACATGACTTCAAAGAATTTGCGTAAAGATGCCGAAGGACTTACACAACTAACAGTCGAAGATATTCGCAACATAGAAGATGGATATTCAAACTACCGTTTTACATCGCAATTCGATTTGGGTAGTCGCATTTACGAAACGCTCGAAGAAGGCTATATGAAAAGCAAAGGACACAATCCGCAAGGCAATTCTATAATGCAGCGTTTTGTGTTTTGGCGTGTGAGTTTTCATGTATTCATGGAGAACAAACTGTTTGGCGTAGGACCAAAATATTATCAAGAACAATTGTACAAGCACTATGCTCACTTAACCTTAGACGAAAAATACTGGCATCAAACGCACAATCAGTTTTTGCGCATATTAACAACCTATGGTATTGTGGGATTTGCGTGTTTTGTGCTTACCTTACTACTTATTCCACTATTGACACGAAAAAAAATGACTATGCTTAGCGTGGCGTGGTACAGTATTTTTATTATTTCCATGACAAATGACGATACGCTTGCAAGTCTCTATGGAATTATGTTTGTGAGCTTTTTCTGCGGATTGTTTTTGTGTGTGCAGCCCGATAGGGAATTACGAATAACTGAATAACAAAAACATAGCTATACTAAATAGTAACAGATATATGAAAAGGAAAAAATTACTTATAGACCTTTCTATCCTGAAACACCCGTATTGTGGATTGGGGCAAGTAGCCACGAATTATGGAAATTATTTTAAAGAACATTTCAACAATGCTTCGCAGCAAGAATTTGAAATAATTTTATTGGTATCTAAAAGAATGTTTGGAATGTTTGGAACCGATGTGAGCTATCAAAGAAATGGTTTCCTCCCCAAATTATTTCCGTTTCTATTGCCACGCGTTGATATATGGCACGCTATTCATCAACGCCCGTCTTACAAACCTTTTGCAAGGAGTACAAAATATATTGTTACCATACACGATTATAATTTTATGTACGAAAAAATACCGCAAAAGGCGCACAAATATCTACGGAAAATGCAACGAGACATTGATAGAGCAAACACTATTGTTGCAATTTCGGAGTTTGCAAAACATGACATTGAACGCTTTTCGGATTTGCGAGGAAAAACCGTAGAGGTAATTTATAACGGAGTAGAACGATTAGACCCCGATAAGGCACGACGTCCTTCTGTGGTGGAAAACGATAAACCGTTTTTTTTCACTATCGGGCAAGTGCGTGAGAAGAAAAATTTTCACACTCTGCTTGATTGCATGAAACTTTTCCCCGAAAAACAATTATACATTGCAGGTGAAGCAGTGTCGGATTATGCCCGAAAAATGCAAGAACGCATTGAAAATGAGAATATACACAATGTAAAAATGCTCGGAACTATTTCAAACGAAGAACGGATTTGGTTTTACAAAAACTGTGAAGCATTTTTGTTTCCTTCGCTTTTCGAAGGTTTCGGATTACCCGTAATTGAGGCTATGCAATTCGGCAAACCGGTATTTTCGTCGCAAGAAACGAGTTTGAAAGAAATAGGAGGGGAGTGTGCGTATTTTTGGAATAATTTTGATCCGAAATACATGAAATCGGTGATTGATAATAATTTGGAAAAATTTAAAAATAGCCCGGAATTACAAGAAAAAACAATTGCCTACGCACACAGTTTTTCGTATAAAAAACACTTTGAACGCTACATAAACTTGTATAAAAACGCATAACAAATTTGAGATTACGGAGGTTTGGGATAATTATCGGTTTTTGATTTTTTGCTTACATTCTTTGCAAAAGATCTCGCTAATACGGAGAATTTCGATACTTTTGTAACGTTTCTTGTTCCAAACTCAGAGTATAGGAAAAAATAAATTGAACATTATGCAAATGCCAGTTGATGCAATATACGTGGTACACGGACGAACCGGCTACGAAGAACAGGAAAAACATATACATTATTGGTTGAAAGAACAATTCAAATTGCCATTTGAATTTGTGTCCGAAGGCGATGCGGCATTATGGTCGGAAAAAGATTTGGAACAGTATTTTGGACCTGCTATTTTTTCAAAACTTTCGAAAGGACAAATATCCTGTGCGCTCAATCATTTTTTGTGCTATGAAAAAATGTTGCAGAACAATAATTCCTACGCATTAATTTTAGAAGACGATGCGTTCTTTTGCAACAATTTTGTTGAAAAATTTAATCATATAGATCAAGAAATGAAATCGTTAGAGCCGTCTTTTATGATTTCGTTGGAAAACACCACCTTGCGATTTATTCCAATACGAAGAGTGAGAAAGGGCAAATACGTGTATGAAGCAAAAGATGGCAGATGTACGGGTGCTTACGTGATAGATAAAGAAGCTGCAAAACAGATGCTTACGGAAGCAAAAGCAAACAAATGTGTGATTCCAATAGATTGGTGGCACAATGAAGTTTCTAAGAAGAATCTTATGCGGCACTATTGGGCGCAGCCCACACTCGTGGAGCAAGGTTCGCACAATGGGAAAATGAATTCCACATTGTCGCAACGGCATAAAACTGCACTTATTCGCTTACGGTGGATTTTGAAAAAATGGTATAAAATGTATATTCTTCGATTGTTGCGTTGCTATGAAAAGTAACCATTATGGAAACTTCTAAAAACATATAATTTTGGAAACAAAGTGGCTTCGAGAACCTCAGCCACCGGGTCATTGAGTAGAGTCGAAATGCAGTTGTTGAGGCTCTCGAAACAACAGTGCTTATAACTCCATTCTACTCCTCTAACTCCTTTAACTTCTCTAACTTCTCTAACTTCTCTACATATAAAAATTGCCGAATATGAATAAATTACACAAATACAATTTGTAAATCAAAATTATTGTGTACTTTTGCGCACAAATTTTTATTAACTAACAAAAAACAAAAGACAATGGCTGTTAAAATTAGATTAGCACGACACGGGAGAAAGGCGAGCCCTTTTTATCACATTGTAGCTGCCGATAGCAGAGCACCACGTGATGGTAAATTTATTGAAAAAATTGGTACGTACAAACCAACTGCAAACCCGGCAGTGGTAGAATTGAAATTCGATCGTGCCCTTTATTGGTTAAATGTAGGTGCGCAACCAACCGACACTGCACGCTCAATTTTGCGTAATGAAGGTGTTCTATTCATGAAACACTTGGAAGGCGGTGTGAAAAAAGGTGCGTTTGACCAAGCAACTTTAGAGAAAAAATTCCAAGCATTTTTGGATGAAAAACGCAAAAAAGAAGATGCGATTATTTCAAAATTATCATCGGAAAAACAAGCTGCAATCAAAAAACGTATTGCTGCCGAAACCGAAGTGAACAAAAAACGCGAAGAAGCAATTGCTCAGAAATTAGCTGATGCAGCAGCAGCACAACCGGAAGAAGCTCCTGCGGCAGAAGAAACTGCAACCGAAGAAGTTGCCGAAGTAGAAGCAGCTACCGAAGAAACTCCGGCAGCGGAATAAATGTAGAAATCTTTATAGAAAAAGCCTAATTTGAAAGTTCCGCTTTCTTGTTAGGCTTTTTTTTATGCGCTAT
>JAISIO010000186.1 GCA_031262005.1 Bacteroidales bacterium | reverse complement strand
AGAATTCCTATCTTCTTGATAACCAACTATAAAAACATCAAAATCGGATAAATTACAATCATCATAATCTCGCACAATATCCACCGAAAAATGATTTTTTGGTGCCACGAGAGTAGTTGGTTCTAATAAATCGGAAATATGCATGAGCAGTATATATTTCTATAGATGAGTGTTGTTTATTTTTTCTTCACACCAGCAATTGCATAACATTCGGTTAAAGTGAGCTCTTCTGGTTTTTGTTTCGACGTAATTCTAAAATATTTTTTGTTGTAATATACGCTTGGTTTTCCCCAACGGTCAAGCATAACGCTGATTTTTGCGTCTTCGGGGAAAGATTTTATGTGTCGTTTTATATCTTTTTCACGTTTTTGCTCTATAAGTGCAATTGCTTGCTCTAAATTGATCGAGAAAATATCGGGTTGATTTTTGCCAATAGAGGTAAATGTTTTATTGTGCGAAATAAATGGTCCGAAACGTCCGGTATTCACTTCCACTTTCGAGCCTTCAAAGTCGCCCAAATAGCGAGGGAGTGTAACCAATTTCAAAGCTTCGGCAAGAGTAATAGTTTCGGGGGTTTGCCCTTTCATTAATCCCACATAACGTTTGTCTGCATCAGCAGTTTCACCCAGTTGCACAAAAGGTCCGAAGCGACCAACTTTCACGTATACATGTTTTCCTGTTTTGGGGTCTGTTCCCAAAGGTTTTTCTTCACTTTGATAGAGCAAAGCAAGTGCTTCCTGCAAAGTGATGGTTTCCAACAACTGTCCTTTTTGTAAACTTGCAAAGGTAGGTTTTTCGGTTTCCGAAGCCTCGCCAAGCTGAACCATTGCTCCAAATCGCCCCATACGCACAGTAACCGGTTTGTTTGTTTTCGGGTCTATACCCAATTCCCGTCCGCCTGTGCCGCGCTCCGACGTTTCCATAGTTTCAGTTACGCTTTCGTGAAATGGTTTATAAAACCCGTCTATCATGGTTTGCCATTGCAATTTGCCTTCGGCTATATCGTCAAACTCTTTTTCTACGTTTGCCGTGAAATTAAAATTCAAAATATCGGGGAAATTTTTCAGTAAAAAATCGTTAACCACTATTCCCATATCGGTGGGAAATAATTTAGCTTTTTCCGCACCAAAATTTTCCGATTTTTCGGTAGTTTTTAGCTCAGAGTTCGAGAGTGTCAAAATCTTAATATTTCGTTTTTCTCCTTGTCTATCCTCCTTTACAATATAGCCTCGTTTTTGAATTGTTGAAATTGTAGGTGCATAAGTCGAAGGTCTTCCAATGCCTAATTCTTCTAATTTGCGCACCAAAGTAGCTTCGGTGTAGCGTGGAGGATGTTGGGTAAAGCGTTCCACAGCCTGCATTGTTTGTAAATTAAGTGGCACAGCAACTTGTAATGGCGGTAAAATAACATTTTCGTCCTCTTTTTCATCGTCCGACGATTCCATATATACTTTAAGGAAGCCATCAAATAGTATGACTTCGCCTTTTGCCACAAAATTCGTAGCCGGTGCTTGTGGACAATCAATGGTAATTGTGGTGCGCTCAAGACGAGCATCTGCCATTTGCGATGCTATTGTACGTTTACGAATTAAATCATACAATCGCTGCTCATCTGCCGAAGACGAAACTATTTCGTTATCAACATACGTCGGACGAATAGCCTCGTGAGCCTCTTGCGCTCCTTTCGATTTTGTGGCAAATTGGCGGACTTTACTATATTGTTCGCCAAAGGTTGTAATTATATGATTCTTAATTGTGTTAATTGCCAATCCTGATAAATTCACAGAATCGGTACGCATATAGGTTATGTGTCCTGATTCGTACAAACGCTGGGCAACCTGCATAGTTTTTGCCACCGGGAAACCAAGTTTACGACTGGCTTCCTGTTGTAAAGTCGATGTGGTAAATGGTGGAGCCGGCGATTTCGTCGCAGGTTTTTGCTCACACGCCGAAACTATAAAATTTACGCCGATTGACGAACGCAAAAATGCTTCAGCCTCTTTTTCTGTATCGAATTTTTTATTCAATTCTGCTGAAAAACTATATATTTTCCCTGCGTGTTCTACCGAAAATAATGCTGTTACTTTAAATGCCGATGTACTTTGGAACGCAATAATTTCACGTTCTCTATCAACAATTATGCGCACACACACCGATTGCACCCGTCCTGCAGAAAGTGATGGTTTTACTTTTTTCCATAACACAGGTGAAAGTTCAAAACCCACCAAACGGTCTAAAACACGGCGGGCTTGCTGAGCATCTACAAGTTGTTTGTCAATTGCACGCGGATGTTGAATAGCATTGAGTATAGCTTCTTTGGTAATTTCGTGGAATACAATACGTTTTGTATTATCTTTTGTCAATTTCAATACTTCGTACAAATGCCAAGCAATAGCTTCTCCTTCACGGTCTTCATCGGAAGCCAACCACACCATTTCGGCATCTTTTACATTTTTCTTCAGTTCGGTAACCGTCTTCTTTTTATCAGCAGGAATTTCATAATTTGGTGTGTATGACTTACCGGTCATTGTTACGCCAAGTCCTTTCTTTTCCAAATCACGAATGTGTCCAAAACTTGACTTTACAACATAATCCGCTCCTAAAAAACGCTCTATAGTCTTTGCTTTTGCCGGAGATTCTACAATTACCAAATTTTTTGCCATACCTCTGTTATATAATGTTTTTCAATAATTCGGCAAAAGTAAAAAATAAATATATTCTTTTTGCAGATTTATTTTAAATTTATTCTTTAGAGAGATTAAACACCTCCTATTTTCCTTATAACTACACAAATTATGAGGTCTATATTGAAAAAAACGATATTTTTGCTTTGCAATTGCAAAAATATTTAGGCGTCCGTTTTCACCTGAAAATTCTAATGTTCTTAGTATTCTATCTATGAAAATCATAACTCTCAACACTGCTCTCTCCAACCCTTTGAATATGGCTTTTTCGTGTTTGCCCGACTCGGCAATTGTACGAAATAATGATAATTTTTATGTTCCCAATTTTAGTTCTCATATCCAAGCGCAGGTTGGTTTTTATTGTGCATTACACAAAATAGGCAAACATATAGAACCGCAATTTGTAGTGCGTTATATAAAAGAAATAGGCGTAGCGGTAAATTTTATAGCCGTTGATACACTCAATAATTTGTATACCAATTCATTACCAACAGACATTGCTCGCAGCTTCGACCATTCATTTGCCGTGAGCAACAATGCTGTTAGATTTTCACACACAATACCGCAACTGCACATTCAATTCGATTACAACAATCAAACTATGTTCAATAGCGATATTACTAAGCAATTCAATGATGTATATCAAGCAATTGCAAAAGCATCGGAATATTTTACTTATAAAATCGGCGATATGTTTTTTGTACCGTTATTGCCTTCATTCGATGTGCATATCAACGATACGTTCAATGCCTACATTGATGAAAAACATTTTCTCAATTGTGGTGTGCGATAGTATTTATTTTACTACATTTGCGCACATCGTTGCTTGAACGAAAAATATTGTGCTATCAATTGAATATCAATAAATATCTAATAATGAACAAAAACATAATCTTAGCCGGTGTAGGCGGTCAAGGGATTTTAACCATAGCATCGGTAATAGACCACGCTGCATTACAAACAGGATTACACATAAAGCAAGCCGAAGTGCACGGTATGAGCCAACGTGGCGGCGAAGTACAATCGCATTTGCGAATTTCAAGCACTGTTATTCACTCCGACTTAATTCCTTTGGGGCAAGCCGACCTTATTATTTCGGTGGAACCGTTGGAAGCATTGCGCTATGTGCCGTTTTTGAAACCCGATGGTGTTATAATTTCGGCAACAGAGCCGTTTATCAATATTGGCAATTATCCTAATATTGACGAAGTGTTACAAGAATTACAAAAATTCAATTGCAAACTAATTGCCGCTGCCGAAATTGCACAACAACTTGGCAATGCAAAAGCGTATAATTTAGTGCTTTTAGGCGCAGCATCACCATACATTGGTATTGAAAAATCAGAAATTGAATATGCCATTCGTACGCTTTTTGCAGCTAAGGGCGAAGAGGTGGTGAAAAGTAATATAGAAGCATTCAACAAAGGATTAGAATTAATTTAAACGAGAGAAGCAAAATAACGAATATCTCACTATCAATCAAATATCAACAAACACATGTTCTGGAATAAAGAAATAGAATGTATCAATCGTGATGAACTGGAAAAACTTCAATCACAACGATTGCAATCAATGGTACAACGCATATATAACAATGTGCCGTTTTACAAGAAAAAATTTGACGAACTCGGTATCAATCCTAAGGACATAACGAGCGTGAAACAACTATCGAGTTTGCCGTTTACGTACAAATCCGATTTGCGTGATAATTATCCCTTTGGATTGTGTGCCGTGCCGCAACAGCAAATTGTGCGCCTGCACGCATCGAGCGGCACCACCGGCAAAGCAACTGTGGTAGCTTACACGCAAAACGACCTTGATTTGTGGACGGAAGTAATTGCCCGCTCATACACAATGGCAGGCATTTCAAATTCCGACACTATGCAAGTTTCCTATGGTTACGGCTTGTTCACCGGTGGACTTGGCGCACACTACGGAGCAGAAAAAGTAGGCGCATCGGTTATTCCTATGTCTGGCGGGAATACAAAAAAACAACTACAATTGATGGAAGATTTCGGTTCTACGGTTCTTGCCTGTACTCCTTCGTATGCAGCGTTTTTAGGCGAAAGTATTGTTAGCGCAAATATTCTTGATAAAATCAAACTCAAAATCGGTGTTTTCGGAGCAGAACCATGGACGGAAGAAATGCGCCAATACATTCAAAATACCATGAATATAAAAGCCTACAATATTTACGGATTGAGCGAAATTATTGGTCCCGGCGTTTCTATGGAATGTGAATGTCAAAACGGTAGCCACATTTACGAAGACCATTTTATTCCCGAAATAATCAATCCGGAAACAGGCGAAGTGTTGCCTGAAGGCGAACTTGGCGAATTGGTGTTTACCGCTATTACCAAAGAAGCGTTGCCATTGTTGCGCTATCGCACTCGTGATTTATGCACACTAACGTATGAAAAATGTGCCTGTGGCAGAACGCTCGCTCGCATGGGCAGAATTGTCGGACGTTCCGACGATATGCTTATTGTGCGCGGTGTGAATATGTTCCCTTCTCAAGTAGAAACGGTGCTTTTGGAACTACCCGAAACCACACCGCACTACGCAATTATTGTGGATAGAGAAGGTAATTTGGATACACTCGAAATTCACGTAGAAGTTGCCGAACAATATTGGACAGACGAAATGAAACAGCTTGATGCTATTAAGAAAAAAATCACTCACGCACTTTCCAATATGTTGAGTTTAAATCCTACTGTGAAATTAGTAGAACCCAACGCGATGCAACGTTTTGAAGGAAAAGCGCAACGAGTTACCGACCGCAGAAAGCTGTAAATAATTGACTAATTGAATAATCGGCTAATCGACTAACTGATTAGTCAAATCAAAAAATAAAGCCATGATAATCAAACAACTCTCAGTTTTTTTAGAAAACAAACTCGGTCGCTTGACCGAATTAACCAAAGTATTAGCCGACAATGATATAAATCTATCGGCATTTAGTATTGCCGAAGGCACCGATTACGGCATCATTCGTTGCATTGTTGGTCGCCCCGAACTTGCCTACAAAGTGTTGCGGGAACAGAATTTTTCTGTAAAAACAACCGACGTTGCGTGTCTTGTAGTTCCTCACAAACCCGGAGAATTACACAAAGCACTCGAAATTTTGAGCAAAAACGACATCAGTATTGATTATATGTACGCATTCGCTGCCGACAGCAATGCAGTAGTAGTTATTCGCAGTGAATCTACGGAAGAGCTAATTCGAGTATTGCAAGCGAATAATTTCGATATGCTTGATAGTGGCAAGGTATATCAGCAATAATGGCAATACGCCAAGCAATTTTGCCATAATTACCCTTTAGAAGAGTTCTCGGCTTCGCTCAACAACCGAACGGCGGTTGCTAAGCGGAGCCGAAGTTGTATTTGTAGAACTGCCCTTTAATTATAGAACAGCCACGAAGCTGCAAACACAAACACGCCGCTGTGTTGAGGATAATGCAAAGCAAGGAAATTGCGTTCTGCGAGTTGTGCATACAAACCGTTGTATTTCAACATAATGCGTATTGGCTTGTATTTTATAGTTATAAAAGCATTCACAATCGGAAAATCACCAAGTTCCGTTTCTGTTTGTGGAGCGTACACGCCAAGAGAAGGTATAAATTGCGGAGCAAAATATTTCGGATAATATAACGCTTCGGCTCCTAATAAACAGTCTATGAGTTTACGATACAATTTGATGCGCACCGCAACAGAATTGTAGGTTGCCCACGTGGGAGTTTTGGTACCTGAAATGGTACTTTTTTGATAAATCAAGCCATTCTGCAACGAAAGCCAACGCAAATTCGTTGTTTTTTTCGCCTCTAAAATAGTTGCTTGCGCTGCATTGTGGGTTTGCGCCACCGTTCCATCGGTAGTAAAATGAACATAATTTCCCACTCTGTAATAATCTGCTCGCAGGGTTATGTTTCCAAACTCCGAAACCAACTCGCCTCCTGCATAATGACGACTCTCGGGAGCTAATTGATTATCCCATTGAGCTGTGTTCGCTGCGTAGCGTGAATAAAACGTGTGCGGTTTTTCAAAGCTATAATCATAGCGGGCTTGCACCTTCAATTTATAATCGTTCCACAGAGGAATTGCCATTGTAAAATCATTCGTAGTGTTGTAGTCATTCTTATTGCAATATCGTTGCTCATGATTAATTGTAAACAATTGATTGGTATATCGTAATGTTCCTATCCCAAAGAAATGATTACTGTGAATTTGAGGAAATTGCAAATCATAATCACGATAATAATTATATTGGTAATCGTTTCCTACTCCCAGCAGCAGTTGCAATGTTTGTTTTTCACGACGAATTTCGCTTTCAACAAAAGCAATCGGTGTAATTATTTTAAACAGTGCCGTGTCGTTCATTTTCAATGAATCATGGAATACGTGTGGATAATTTGCCACATTCATACTCATATCGCTATACCAGAAATTGCTTTTTCGGTAATCTAATTTTACACCTACGGCTAACGGATAATGCGGCATTGCAAGTAAAGAGCTATCTAAAATCGGTTGTGGCATCAAATTCCATTTTTGTACAAAAAGCAACGAATTGTAGCCAATTGTAGACTGACTACTTGTCATACGAGGCGTGAGCGCAATTCTTCGCCCTGTAGAATTTTCGTAAGTCAGAAGCGTATCGTTGGCAATTCCGCCATTTTCTTGTCGTTCAAGATTATTGAAATTAAATCGGAAATAAGTTGAAAATCTATTGCCATTATAAGCCACCCACGGAGCAATAGTGCTTCCTCGTGATTGCTGACGCCGTCCGTCTATGCCCACTACTTTATAATATTGCAAATACACCCCTATGTTCAAATCTTTGTTCACATTCTGCGTATGTGTAACTCGCACTTGCTGTTCTTTGTGCATACCAGCCGAGTAAGTCAGCGTGGTATACGGTACGGTGGTGTTATACACCGGCATATCTTCGGCATTGTAAAACAAATCGCTCAGGGCAGGCAACCAAAACGGCACGCCATTATCGGCAGGCACAGCACGCAACGAAAATGACGGTGAGGCAAATTGCCCTAAATTGGTTCTGTAGGAACTCAACCACGCATTCGGCTCGTATTCAAAAAATCGCAAGTGCATGGTATCAACTTTACTTTCTTCACGTGCCGTAAAAAAACCGTTGTAATACCAGCGTTTTATTTCTTTTTTTCGTGTGAGCGTATCATCTTTGTACACAAGCGTTGTGTCTTCCTGCCATTCGAGCTGTTGCGCCATTGGATTTATTGGCGTGGGCATTTGGGCAAACACTGTGGTTTGCAGGCAGAAACATAATAGAAATAAAGAGTATAGTATATTTTTTTTCATTGGCTTTTTGTTTTGTATCTATAAGTCTTGTATCTAATAATCTAAAATCTCGTGTCTAATAATTACATCAAAGTAAACCGCAAATTAACCCCACCGCTCATTGTGGAAGTTTTGTAACCATTCGTGAGTGGGCGGTTGATGTTGTGGTCTAAATAAATGCGCACCGTAAAGCGTTCGTTTATCATGTAGTCGGCATACGATTTAAGTGAAAACACTCGATTGCCCGAAATTTTACGAGTAATATCTTCCACAATATTGCGACGAATGGTTTGGTCGTTGCGTATTGAAATATCCACACGGATGTTCAAATCGTTGCTATATGTATTTCCACCGCGAGCGGTATTGATTTTTATTTTAAAATTTTTAAACACATAGCCAAGTCCAAACACATATTCGTAACCGCCTGTTTCCGAAATTTCGGTATTTTGGAAGGAAAGCGACACATTGCGATTGCTGCGCACTTCAAATTTTGCGGTAATATCGTTTTGCAAGCGGGCATCAATTCCAATCAACGGATTGAAGCGTTCGGAAATGCTCACAGCACCTACGGCGTATTGCGGCGCAAGGTAAATCATGCCATCAACACGGTCTATAAACAGGTTATCGTCAATCATGTTGTCGCTCGAAAAATTTTGGTACGACGACATATTGTAGGTAGAAGTATAGGCATGGTTCAAATTTATGGATTTGAAGTATGGTTTGAATAATTTCAAGCGTGCCAAACCATTGTACGAAGCTCGCCAATTGAGTGTGCGCAAAAAGTCGCCAACCGAGGCAAACATTGGTATAAAATAATTTTTTGTGTACACTTTTTCCGGATTTTGACGTGTATAAGCCGCCAAAAATGCAGGAATAAGCACATCTTGCGATGTTTCTTTAAACAGCACCGGCAATCCGTTATCGGGATTAATTTCGTAATTATTGCCCACTTGCTCGCGTATCAATCTATTTGCTACGGCAATTCTATTGGCACGGAAACGCATATAGGCTTTATCGGAATTGAACGACGAACCAAGCGCATTGTAGGTCATGGTAAAATTACCGCTCATTTGCGCATTGCGCCTATTGGTTTCGTAATCGCCCACAATAAACCGTGAATGATCGTGCGAATAAGCTCTATCGGAATTAAGTGTAATACGCATATTTTGCACCGGTTCCAACGTTATTTGGGTTTTCCATTGCGTGGAATATAAATATCTATATTTGTCGGTCAATAAATCATTGTCAATAATCCAATGTTCGGTATTCAAATAATTGTCGAGATTGCTTGGTACCAACCCTAACACGTATGGTGCCATTGGTGCTTGATTACCAACCTTCAAAACATTGTTAAAGCCAAAAACCTGTGTTCCGTATTTGTAACCCGGAATGTACGTGCCTTCCGACTGCGTGTAGCTAATGTTTGCAGTTTTTATCATCATGAGCGTATTAACCACTTTATCGGTTGCTTGCATAAAGGGCGTAACTTCGGTTTTTCGTCTGCCCGAAACCGAAATTTTTGCTTTGGTGGCATCGGTATTTGGCGTAAATTCTACAATATCTTGGGAAACCACAGTGGTAGTACCTTGCACCATTTTTCCTTTCTCATCGGTTACGGTGAGGCGCACGTCTTCGGTTTTCAGTTTATGTTTCAACCGGAATGGTTTTCCTGCTTGTAATTTTACGCCCGTTTTGTCAAATTTCACCGTTTCGGTACGTGGTTGTGCCGATGCCGAAGTAGTTCGCTGCGCAGCTTTCACACGTTTGCTTACATTGTTCAAATAGCGTGATTTGGTGTACAATTTTGTAAAATTGAATGTTCCGTCAATGGTGTGAGTTCCCGTATTTTTTATGGAATTTCCAAAATCTATATCTTCACGCAGTTCCGCACCTATCAACCAATCGTAACTACCTGTGTAGCGATAATTCGATGTAATCCAATTGGTTGCTTTGAATTTATCTAAGGGCACTTGGTAGGTCAAATTCCATTTTTGTGAGAATGACGTATTTTCACCAAAACCTAACAATTCATCAACCAACTCCCTACGGTAAGCACTCCATTCGTCGGTGTCATCACGGTTTATTACGCCGTATGGTTCATTGATGCGTGAAACATTGAGTGCCGAATAGGTCAATTTTAAATTTTTCGAAAGCGCGTAATTTACGTTGTATGCCCTATCCCATGTAAATAATTTGCTTGCCGTAGTGGGCAAACTGCCGTAACTCGACAAATTGCGGCGTTGTTGTTCACGGTAACTTCTATCCCAATTATTTGAAAAACTGTATGAATTGGGGAATAAAAAGAAGTTGAAATCTTTGAAAAATTTGATTGAACTATTTTTAAACGGCTGATAATTTTTCGGCTGCAAATTGTATGTATAATTGAATGCTACACGATATTGATGATTATAATTGCGTTCAAAATCAATATCATGGGCAAAGAAACGACTGTAGGCAAAACTTGTAGAAAAATTGGGCAAACTCCACGGACGCAATTTTTTCGGTTGCTTACCTATGCGCACATTGGTAAAATTATAATTGAAATTCTGTGAATAACTGCGCGCCATTTGCAAAAGCGAATCGCGCTGATGTTGCGACTCCAAATTATCAAGTGCCTGCTTAAGTAGAATGTCCGGATTTGTGGGGTCGTATTGCGGACGAATGTATACTTCCGAAAAATCAATATAAAACGGTAAATTGATATTCCACGCATCAGGGAAAAATTTGTGCAACGACACATTCGATGCTATATTATATTGATATACTTCTTCTTGCGAACGCTCAAATACTTTTTGATCAATACTACCAAAACCCGGTTTGGAAGTTTGCCCCGAAAGCGAAAGTGTAGCAAAATCGGCAAAATTCATCCGTGCCGACACATTGGCAGCCCAGCCGCTTTGGTCGTTCATATCGGTCAATCCCATTTCGTTGAACCACACAATAACTGATTTCGGTTGTCCGTCGTCATAGGAATTTGACGCATTTTTTTTGCGATTACGCACTCCTATCATGATAGTGCGCACATTACCCAAATTCGGGCGACCTTTGATACTTACTCTGTTATTGTCGCTATATATACTATAGGTATGAAAAGTCTGCAAATTCGGAATAGAACCGTTACTTATAATTTTATCGCGTTCGAGTTTTAAATTTTTAAAGAGGTCGAATTCTATCGACATTTTATTTGCTTCGGGCCACACCGCAAAACGGTCTGCCACGCTATTATTGTTGTACATACTTCCATCACGATGTTCGGTAAGCGTTAACGGCACTTCATATTCATAATAGTTGTCGGTAAAATCGCTCCCTATACGAATAAACGCACACACATCGCCGTCCTGCAAATTCATATCGCCTATAAGAGCTTCGGCGTGAATAAACATTTCCAATTTGCCGAACTGGCGAAAATCTTTGTTAAATTGCTTAAATACTGCCTTTGCATTTCCATCGTCAAGGTCAACCACAGTCAATTGCAGTGCCGATTCATTCAATTCACGAATAGTGGTATTTGCTGGGTCAATTACCCTATCCACTCCTGGAGGCAATACGTAGTTCACGGGTTGTCGCTGTGCATTTTCTTCAATATTTACCGAACTAATATCCAAATCGGAATCGTTGAAAATATCGTATTCACCCGCTTCGTATATGGGCGAATTGTAACTGCGCCAGCTATTGTACACAAGTGCAAATTCGGCAATACGCAGTACAACCGAATCGGAAAAACCACGTAAAAACAAACGCATATTTTGAATATTGCGAAAATCGGAAATATCACCAATGCGCTCTTTTGATTCGGTTTGAATAGGAATTTTGAATTGATACCACGTAGTTACGGTGGTTTTACCTCCTCCGTCGGGACGAACGGTTTCTTCCAATTTATCTACTATAAAATTTTGTCCAACCTGCAAATCGGCGGGACGTAAACTAATGTGGTATTGATAGTAGGCTTCGGTTTCTTGTAAGGTATTATCGTTGTTGGCATCTTCGTTATCGGGGCGATAATTTGAAACCCCCTGCGTGGTTGCAAGTGGCGTATTATTTTCAGTTCCGCTGAAATATTTGTACAGCCAAGGAATATCAATATCTTCACCACGGTTATCTAAATACGATGAAAAATTATCACCCGAAGGGTCGTTTTTAAAGCGTTCGTAGGCTTCGGGAGTTACTATTGATTCTATTTCACGCAAATATGCGGCAAAAAAATTCCGTTCGTCAATGTCATTTAATCCATCAAGCCCCACGTCCTGAATTTCACGGGCAACATCTACACTAAATCCTGTTTCTACTATTGAATAATTAGGCACACGCCCCCATGTAGTTTCATCGTAACGCGACCTGTCGGGCAGCAGTCCGTTTTCTGCCGAACGGCGACCGTCGCGCAAAATATCTTCGGAAATTCTACCCAAGTTGATATAAAAATCACCGCCTTTATTGCCGTCAATTATATCTTCGCGATCATCGTCGGCTTCGGCAAACGGATTCATTAACCAAAATTCTATATATTCCACATTACTTTCTTCAAAATCGGTTGTAGTGAGTGATTGCATAATACCACCCCAGCGCGTTGCGGGGTCTCGCAAATTACCGGTATTTCGCTCTATACCGCTTGAAATACCGGCACGTCCGTAGGTATCGTAGTTATTTTGCCCGCGTTCGTAAGGATAATATGCTATGTTCAAAATTGTCATCGGCATATTTTCGGTAGTGAGCACATCACGGTTCGGAAATAAATTGGTTTGATACACCGGACGTGAATATCGCATTGACTCCCAACTATTGTTTCTATTGTAGAAACTCATATTAATGTTGTACCACGAAATAAGGGCTTTGTTGAAATTGAAAGCTCTATCATTTATCAACATTCCTTCTGGAAAGGTTCGGGGCTGTCCTTGTGGCGTGCTAGCAATGCGCCATGAGGTTGGTTCTCGCAAGTAAATGCGTCCTTCGGTGTTCTCAAAATTATCAATTGCCACGGCATCGGTTATAAAGTGCGATTGCCCTGGAATTAATTGTGCAAATTCAGCAGTAAGAGCTATTTGTGAAGTTTCTTTGGTACTTACAAAAGGCACATATTTATCTACAATATGAGTGAGAATAGGAGCTTCGGTAGAATATTTTGCATCAAGCCCCCACATATTATTCACAATCGGATAATCGTCAAATCCCACTTTTTGCACCATTGGTTTTTCGCTCAATCGCAAAAAGGTGGCTCCAAAGTTTATATTCGGATTG
Organism: Bacteroidales bacterium; assembly: GCA_031262005.1. GTDB lineage: Bacteria > Bacteroidota > Bacteroidia > Bacteroidales > UBA1715 > WQTX01. The sequence continues at coordinate 2,895 of JAISIO010000186.1, read as the reverse complement.
TATCGGTATTCAAGTCGTGTACCCAGCAGATTTTTGGTACGCATACTGAAAAGCGGATTACTTTCGTAATTAATTTGAATATTACTGCCCGATTGCAACAGTCCTTCATTGATAATTCGTACCGTACCACCCATGTAATCTACAGTAAAATCGACACCTTCCATTAACTGTCGTCCTCCGGCGGTAACAGTTACCGATCCTTTTTGTACTTGTGTGGCATTAAGCGAAATTTCCGAACGCACCGACGATTTGTACGTTCCCGAAAGCAGAAATTTATTTTTTTCGGCAATTTGCCGTGCTGCACTTTGGGTAGAATCGTACAATTCTTGAAACACATATTTACGGGCAATTTCGGGATCGGCTATTTTTTCAGCCAAATGCGAACCAAAGGGTTCAAGCACAGGAAAGAATATAATTCCTCGTGAAGAATTTACGGTATAGCCTTCTAAAAAATCGAAAATCCCATCGGAATATGGTAAATTATCGGTCGAAATAGTATCTAAATTCATTACCGAAAGTAGGTTTTTACCTTTTATAGCACCTTCGGGCAGGTAGGGAATTGGGGTTCCTGTACGGTCGTCTTCGTATAAAATATTTAAAAAGAAATCTTGCGCACTAATTCCGTAACCACCAATAGCATACACGTTTTTCATCATCAAATCCCAGTTGGCAAACGATGGCGTGTTTTGTGTCGATTTCACCAATTTCACAATCAATACATCGGGGTGCGCCACGCTTTCGTTGGCAAATTCGCCCACTTGATATACCTGCCCTTTATATTCATATTCATACGCTAAAGCCACAATTTTAGAAGGATTGACCGCCGAACGTAAGGAAATATAGCCCAATTTTGTATTAATTTCATATTCATTAGGATTCAAAAGCACAGCTTGTTCCAATTTTTCATAGTCGCGCCCTTGTTCGTAACTGCCTGCGAGCGCACTCGAAATACTGTTCACATTGCGTATGCCCGGAATATTGCGAATGGTGTTGTATAATTTCCCGTTTGTCGGCAACTTGTATTCTCTGCCATCGGCAGTTGGCGTATATTCTTCACCCAAATTGGTAAGAGCAAGAATATTACGAGCATTTTCGCGTCCAGTTGAAGTCTGAGTAGTCCAAATTTCTACACGACGGATAACTATACCGCTGGTAATTTCGGGAGCAGTGCGAAACGCCTCTTCGTAATGTTCTCGGAAATAGTGCCCCAAGAAAAAGTGTTTGTTACGATCGTAATTGTCGGAACGCACCTCAAATTTATCGGTTTGAGCACCACCTTGCACGTTAATTGACGAAAATTCCCCCTGCTGGCGCGAAAAAACACTACTAACAAACAGTTTACCGAATTGCAATTCGGAGGCAACGCCAAACAAACTCTGACTACCACTTATAAGTGAATTTGCTACAGGAAACGAGACATTTCCGACTTCTATTTTTTTGATAATCTCGTCTTCGTCGCCTTCGTATTGCAGCTTTATTTCTTTATCGAATTCAAATTGCGATTCGGTATCGTATTTCAACGTAAGTGAAACTTTATCGCCCACTTTACCCGTTAAACTCATTTGAATTTTGTTGTTAAAATCAAACAAAACAGAGCGTTGTTGGCTTCGTGAAAAACGGGGATTTTGATTATTCAAATATTTAAACCCGAAACTAACTTCGGCAGCACCTTGAAATTTTATATCAAGCTGATTTTCATCGAAAAAACTTTCGCCATCGCCGTCAAAATCTAAATTCGGCAAATATGACGAGCCTGAGCTTGTTCCTTCACCTTCCGATTTTCCCCGTGATTCTTGCGCACGTGTGCGCCAATAATCGGCACGACGCTCTCCGCCCGAAAAACGAAAATATTCCTGTGCTGTCATTGAGAACGGAGCACCAATAGGCTCGTTGTCAAGCATTTGTTGAATTTCATATTCGCCGGTTTCGGGATTGTAATTCACCTCGTAGTTTACACCGGGCGAATCTTCCAAACGAAATGGAGTTTGCTTGTTTTGCGCTTCGTTTTCAAACGGATTTGGGTTTGCCTGAGGAAGCGGGTATGGTAAATCAACCGGCGGTTCCTCCTCAACAACAGCAGTTTGCTCCTCATGGAGTTCGCTTTGTGTAGCAATAGAAACAAAGCTATTTGATGCCGATGCTATAACAAAAGCTGTCGCAAGGATAAGGAAAAATAGATATATTTTCTTTGTAACTTTCAAGTTCGTGTTCTATTTTTTCCGAGCAATACTTACATTTGTTTAAGAGCTTGTTTTACAATCTCTTCCACGCTTGCATGAGGATTTGTGTTTACGATTTTTTGTACAACTTTGTCGGCAGCAGCTTTTGCAAAACCCAACATAGACAAAGCAGATAACGCTTCATTCTGTATAATATTGCTTTGCACCGGCTCATTCTCTTCAAGTGCCGAAGTGAGTAGGATTTTATCGCGTAAGTCGATAATTATCCGTTGTGCGGTTTTTGCGCCAATTCCTTTTACACTTTGAATAAGGTTCACATTGCCCGAAGCAATTGCTTGCGAAATTTCGCCGTAAGACAGTTTTGAAAGTATTACACGAGCAGTATTGGCACCCACGCCCGAAACCGAAATCAACAAACGAAATAAGGCACGTTCCGATTCCTGCGCAAAACCATACAATTCATGCGCATCTTCACGAATAATTTCGTGCACAAGCAGCGTTGCGGGTGTTTCTTCTCGCAATTGTTCGCAGGTTTGGAGCGAAATATTTATACAGTATCCTATGCCTGCATTGTCAATGATTGTATAGGTTGGAGTGATTTTTTTTACTGTTCCCGAAATATATTCTAACATGGCTATGCAAATTTTCAGCAAAGGTATTATAATTTATTCAATTTTCGATTCGTATTGAAGTAATCATTTACAATTTTTTAGCA
>JAISIO010000076.1 GCA_031262005.1 Bacteroidales bacterium | reverse complement strand
TCGTCGGTATTTACTTCGCCTTTGAGCGTAACTTGCAACTTGTAGGTGTGTCCGTGAATATTCCTACACAATCCATCGTACTCAAACAAGGCATGCGCCATGTCGAAAGTGAATTCTTTTGTTATGCGAACTTTCATTATAGTGATTAGAGTGTAGAGATTAGAGTGTAGTGAATTAGCAATACAAATTTTCTACACTCTATACCCACAGTGTATAGCTCAAAATCGATTCCTGTTACTTGTTCATCAATCGAAGTCGTTCCATGGCTTCAATTACATTTTCTCGTGCAGCAAATGCCGAAAAGCGGAAATACCCTTCGCCGCAAGGACCGAATCCTGACCCCGGCGTGCCCACCACTTGAATTTCGTTCAGCAATTGGTCGAAAAATTCCCACGATTTCATGTTGTTTTTAGTTTTCACCCACACGTATGGTGCATTCACGCCGCCAAATACTGTAAACCCTTGTTGTTCGAGGCTTTGTTTCATTATGCGGGCATTTTCCATATAGTAGGCAATTACGTTGTCTATCTGTTCTTTTCCTTCGGGGGTGTAAATTGCCGCTGCTGCGCATTGTACAGGGTACGAAGCCCCGTTGAATTTTGTAGAATGACGGCGACCCCACAATGCTTTTACGCTTACTTGTTCGCCTTTGGAGTTGGCGGCTTTGAGTGCTTCGGGAATTATTACGTAAGCACAACGAACGCCGGTAAATCCTGCTTTTTTCGAGAAACTGCGAAATTCTATAGCGCAGGTTTCGGCTCCGGCAATTTCAAAAATCGAATGAGGTACATTGGCATCTTGAATGTAGGCTTCGTAAGCGGCATCGTACAGTATAATTGAATTATTGGCACGAGCGTAGTTTACCCATTTTTCCAAATTTTCGCGTGTTGAGGTGGTTCCCGTAGGATTGTTTGGAAAACATAAGAAAATCAAATCAACTTTTTGCTTTGGCAATTCGGGGGAAAAATTATTTTCGGCAGTGCATGGCATGTACACAATGTTTTCGTAGTAGCCACTTGCTTGCATTGTGCCGGTGCGACCACCCATTACCGAAGTATCTACATACACGGGATACACAGGGTCTTGCACGGCAATAGTGTTGTTCATTCCAAAAATTTCGAGAATGTTTCCGGTATCGCATTTGGAGCCGTCGGAAATAAAAATATCGTCGGCAGAAATTTGTATGCCGCGTGCGTGAAATTCATTTGCAGCAATAGCTTCGCGTAAAAAAGCATAGCCTTGTTCGGGTCCGTAGCCTTTAAATGTTTCTTGGCTTGCCATTTCTTCCACACCTTTGTGAAAGGCTTTTATAACAGCAGGCACAAGCGGTTGAGTAACATCGCCTATACCCATTCGGATAATTTTTTTATCGGGATTTTGCGCAGCATACGCACTTACACGTCTGCCGATTTCGGGAAATAAATATCCCGCTTGTAATTTCTCGTAATTTTCGTTTAGGTAAGCCATTATTTTTAGTTTGTAAGTTTGTAAGTTAACAAGTTAGGAAGTTTATAAGTTGGTAGATTCAATGAACTTTCTAACTTACAAACTTGTAAACTTTTTAACTTATTTAGTTATTGATTTTTTATATCGTTCATTGAGTAATTTGAGCACCGGTTCGGTAATGTTTAGCTGCTCTTCGGCGTAGAGAATAGCTGCATTGTTGAGCACTATTGTAAAGCGATTGTCGTGATTAACAAGTTTAATAGCCACATTTAAACTATCCTGTAACTCGGTAAGAATTGCCATTTCCGTTTGTTGAAATTCAAGTTCTTTTTTTTGCTGTGTTTGCATAAAACTTTCATAGCGTTTTTGCAACTCAGCACCTTTTGCTTCGGCATTGCGAGTAGTAATTAAGCCTTGCTGGTGTTGCAATTGCAAATTTTGCATATCTTGTTGAATTTTACTCATTTGTGCTTGTAATTTTGAAGCTTCACGTTCGAAAGCGGCAGTGTAATCTTTGTTTCGTTGTGTTGCATACTCGTAATTACGCATAATTGAATCTACAGCAACGTAGGCTATTGGAAATTGTTGGGCACCGATTGTATTGCTTGAAGAATCGGTTGCGCTCGCAGCACTTTGCTCCGATGAGGTATTTTGTTCCGGTTTATCGGTTTTACAGCCAAAAAAAATCCCAATTGCCAGTGCAAATACGATGGTGATACAATATTGTTTTTTCATCACGTTTGTAAATTTTTAATTATTTGGTGCCAAATGTACACAAAACTATCGTAAGTTGCGAACTATGAATTGTGAATTTTATAACAGAAGGGTAATAATTTATAATTTAATTTGTATTTTCGCACAGAAATAGTAGCTGAATAATTGAATTTCAATTGCTCAGTTATGCGCTTATTCAGTTATTCAAAATTACATACATGAACGTTTTACTTTTAGGTTCGGGAGGAAGAGAGCACGCCATTGCGTGGAAATTGGCACAAAGTTCGTTATTGACACAATTGTTTATAGCACCGGGTAATGCCGGAACTGCCCAAGTGGGCACCAATATTGCTATTGCGGCAACTGATTTTGAGGCGGTAAAACAAACTATTCTTACCGAAAACATTACGTTGGTTATTGTGGGACCCGAAGATCCGTTGGTAAAAGGCGTTCACGATTTTATACTGGCTGATGATGAGTTACAAATGCTGGGTGTAAAAGTGCTTGGACCACAAAAATATGCCGCTACTTTGGAGGGCAGTAAGGAATTTGCAAAACAGTTTATGCTGCGCAACGGTGTTCCCACAGCAGCGCATTTTACGGCAACAGCCGAGAATTTGGAAGAAAGTTTTGCATTTCTGGCAACTCAACAACCCCCATACGTATTGAAAGCCGATGGTTTGGCTGCCGGAAAAGGAGTGTTAATTATTCCTGATTTGGCAACTGCCAAAACGGAATTGCAATCAATGTTGCAAGGAAAATTCGGTGATGCAAGCAGAAAAGTAGTTATTGAAGAATGTTTACATGGTATAGAAATGTCGGTGTTTGTATTAACAGACGGCAAAGACTATGTAATATTACCCGAAGCAAAAGATTATAAACGTATAGGCGAAGGCGATACAGGATTGAATACCGGAGGTATGGGTGCAGTGTCGCCCGTACCGTTTGCCGACGAAGCATTGAAGCAACGCATAGAACAGGAAATAGTGAAACCTACGATTGCCGGTTTACGTAACGAAAAAATTCCGTATTGCGGATTTGTATTCATAGGATTAATGGTGAACAACGGCGTGCCAAAAGTAATAGAATACAACGTGCGCATGGGCGACCCCGAAACCGAAGTGGTTATTCCGCGTATAGAATCGGATTTGCTGCAACTATGTTGGGCGGCGGCTACCGGTAATTTAGCGGGACAGACAATTGCAATCAGTCCGCAAACAGCCACTACGGTTATGTTGGTTTCGGGCGGTTATCCCGAAGCCTATGAAAATGGAAAAACAATTCACATCAATGGTACAACGGCTCCCAGTATGGTGTTTCATGCAGGTACAAAACAAATAGGTGATGAGATTTGCACTGCAGGTGGTCGTGTAATGGCAATTACTTCGCTTGCCGGCACGAAAAATGACGCTCTTGCGCTTTCGTACAAAGCAATACAACATATTGAATTTGATGCCATGTACTATCGGAGAGATATTGGCTTTGACTTATAAGAATCTAAGAATTTTAAAACATAGCGAACCGTTACATTTCAAATCATTACAGTAAACACATGATTTACACACTGTTACAACGGAATTTCATTACAGCATTTATTGTGCTTTTGCTTATAGCAGTGGCATTGTGGTTGCCATATAGCATTCACCCTGTTATGACTATGCAGTTCTACGACTTGTATCCTATGCCGCTGTACAAACCATTATTGAGTGTGTTTCAGTTCAGCCCCTACCTTGGTGTATTACTGCAACTTGCTTGTGTTGGATGTTCTATTTTTCTTCTTTCCACCATGAATTCGCAATTTCGATTGATTGAAAAACGAAGTTCGGGGTACATTTTTTTGTGGATTTTGTTCACGGTAATTTTCCCCGAATTTAGGCAGTTCAATCCCATGATGTTCGCCGCCTTACTGGTATTGTGGGGATTTTATTCGTTTTTTAATCTTTACAAAAACGAACGTAATTTGCGTTATATCTACAATGCAGGCTTACTTTTTTCTACTGCCGGGCTTATCTACGTCAATGTGTATTTTTTAACGCTTATTCTATTGTGCGCTATTGTTATATTAATTCCTTTCAATTGGCGTCAGTGGGTATCGGCAATTTTCGG
>JAISIO010000169.1 GCA_031262005.1 Bacteroidales bacterium | reverse complement strand
GATTTAGTGGAAAGTGTATCATTTTTTCATACAATGCTTGCACCGGAAGCCCCATAACGTTAAAATACGAACCATTGATGTGATGTATGCCAATGTAGCCAATCCATTCCTGCACGCCGTAAGCACCGGCTTTGTCGAAAGGCTGATATTTTTCCACATAATAATCAATATCGTCGGGTGTAAGTGGCGAAAAACTCACTAAACTCAGCACCGAAAAAACTTCTTTTATAAGAGCAGTGCCTATGCACACGCCGGTTACAACCATGTGTGTTGCACCCGAAAGTATGGTAAGTAATTCTTTTGCGTGCTGCGCTGAAGTTGGTTTTTGCAGAATTGTGTTGTCTTTTATAACAATGGTATCGGCGGTTATCAAAAAATCATTTTCTTGCAAGTTAGAAACAAAGGCATCGAATTTTTTTTCGGCAATGTATTCCGAAATTTTTTCGGTCGGTATATGGTGCGGATAACTTTCGTCGGTGTCCTTTACTCGCACCTCGAACTGTATATCAAGTCCGGCAAGTAATTCGCGGCGGCGCGGCGATTGCGAACCAAGTATGATGGTGTAATTCTTGTATTTTTCTTGTAGTCGGTTCATTATACACATATATTACGTAGTACCACATACAGTAGTCCTGCAATAAGAATTAATTTTAAACTACTGCTTACTCTGTGATATTCGTGAGCAGTGTGTGCTTTATAAAATAAATATGCCGAAATAATAGTAGGTACGGCTAATGCCAACGAAATGTAGAGGTATGAGAATAATTCGGAAACATATAATAGTTGCACTACAATGAGCGCAGCAATGCTTATACCGTACATAATAAGTACAATAATTTTCGAGATTTTTATGCCGAATGCTATGGGTAAAGTATTGCGCCCGTAAGCAGCATCGCCTTCCAAATCTTCAATATCTTTCACAATTTCGCGAATGAGAGAATATAAAAATGCAAACACCGAAAAGCCAAAACACCACATGAGAATGGGTGTAAAACTTTGGAAACGGCTTATTAAAATATGCTGATAAAAAAAGTTGAGCGGCAATAATTCGTACACCGCAGTAATGAGTGGCACCACAGCTACAAGTAGTGCCACAATAATATTACCAATCAACGGTTCCTTGCTGAAAGTGGTGGAATAAAACCATAACAAGCCGGCAATGAATACAAAAATCAATGAAAAATACAAATGACCTATAGCGATAGACGCAATAGCTCCGCACACAACACCCACACCGTTGAAAATCCAATGCAACATCATAGCCTTGCGGCGTGAAATCCTTTTACCGATAATTACTTTTTCGGGTTTATTCATCATGTCGGCACTCACGTCGAAATAATCGTTGATAATGTAGCCAGCAGCCGAAATACACACCGTAGCCATTACCAACATAATAAAATGGAACAGCGAAAATTGCAGTTCGGTAGTAACCAACCCAAGTGGTGTGTAAGCAGCCATAGGGTACACAATTCCGTAACGCACCACGCACATGGTGCACAGTATGATTGCTAAATTTTTGTAGCGAATGAGTTGTAACAAGTCTTTCATAATTATTAGCGGTTAATGATTAGTACTTTGTACTTTGTATCTTGATATGTTACCACACAAAAGCATCATTGTCAAGCCATTTTCCATGTGCGCGCAGAGTTTGTTCTATAATGTCGCGCACGCAGCCACAGCCACCTTGTTTCTCTGAAATGTAGTCGCTTATTTCTTGAATTTCGTAAGAGGCATCGTTTGGACAAGCGCATAAACCCACTCGTGTCATCACTTTGTAGTCGGGCAAATCGTCGCCTACGTACAAAATATCGGCATCGGTAAGATTATATTTTTGCAAAAAGTCTTCGTAATCATGAATTTTATCGTGTGATGCAATATACACATCAAACACGCCTAAATCGTTGAAACGTTTAATTACCGAAGGGCATTTTCCACCGGTAATAATGGCTATGGGGTAGCCTTTTTTTGCGGCAAAATGAGTTGCGTAACCATCTTTTACGTTCATTGAACGCATTTGGCTGCCATCGGCAAACACGTGAATCACGCCATTGGTAAACACGCCGTCTACGTCGAACACAAAGGCTTTTACTTGTTTGAGTTGTTCTTTGAAAATTCCCATTAGTGCTGTTCGTCTTTTGAGTGAAAATCTATAATTGATTGGCTCATATCGCCATATATTTTCTGAATTTCGGGGTAGTCTTTCAATAATTCTAAATGTTTTTCTAAAATAAACACATCATTACGCACGGCAGGTCCGGTTTGTGAAATATAAGGGGAATATTTTGAAATCTTATCAAACGTTTCGCGTAAAAGTGGACGGTATGAATCGAAATTTAACTGTTTTTTTTGCAAAAGCATTTCTGCAATTGCACATAAGTGATTGGTGAAATTGCATGAAAAAACAGCACATAAGTGTAAATAAGCTCGTTGATCCGAATCGGCAACTTGCACGTGTGGAGTTATTTTTTTTGCAAATTGATACAGCTTAGCCTGATTTTCCTGAGAATTACTTTCTATAAAGATAGGTATTTCGCTGTAATTGATTTCTTTGAATTTTGAGAATGTTTGTAGCGGATACACCACTCCGTAATTTATTGCAAAATCGTAAAACACATCAATTCCCACGCTACCCGAAGTGTGCACCATGAATTTATTGCCTATAAGCGGGCTGAGTTGTCGTATCACTTGTAGAATAGCTCGGTCGCTTACCGAAATTATGTATATGTCGGCAGTAGTATTGATGGTTTCAATATCGGTAGTGAATGCGCATTCCATACGCGAGGCTAATTCTAATGCCGATTTCATGGTGCGGCTCACTACTTGCACTATGTGTATGCCCTCGTTTTTGAGTGCAATAGCCAAATGTGTACCAACGTTCCCGGCTCCTATAATTACAGCTTTCATTTTTATAATTTAGAAAATTTAAAATAGGGGGTATGTAGAGTTATAACCCCTCCCAAATTAGCGATTACAAAAATATGAAATAAATATTAATTGTGAATTAGTAATTATAATTAGTTGTAAACAAATAACAAAACTTCGCAGCTATTCGTGCTTGTGTTTTGTGTAATTCCTGTACCTTTGTTCCGACAAACGCCCTTTGGGAAGCGAAAATTGACTAACCGACTAATTCAGTTATTCAATATAAAAGCAGTGCTATGAAAATACTAATCGTAGAAGACGAAATACAGCTTTTGAAGTCGATAGAAGAATTTTTATTGACGGAACGATATGTTGTGGAAACAGCAGAGGATTTTCGGACAGCCTCTGAAAAGGCGTTGATTTATGATTACGATTGCATTTTACTCGATATTAATTTGCCCGACGGTAATGGAATTCACTTGCTTGAAAAGTTGAAAAAAGAAAATAAAATAGCGAATGTAATTATTATTTCGGCACGAAATTCACTTGATGATAAAATAAAAGGGCTCGATTTGGGCGCAGATGATTACTTGACAAAGCCATTCCATCTTGCGGAACTTCATGCCCGAATTAAAGCCGTGTTTCGCAGAAAACAACAAGAAGGACAGCAGTTTACAAAAATCGGAAATACGAAAATAGACTTTTTTAATAGGCAAATTTTTATTGATGAACTACAATTAGATTTGAACAGAAAGGAGTTTGATATGCTTTCGCTTTTTGTGAATAATCCTAACAAACTGATTTCCAAAGAAAATGTTGCTGAATACGTCTGGGGCGATAATATTGATATGGTTGATAATTTTGACTTTGTATATTCGCAAGTGAAAAATTTGCGTAAAAAACTCAAAACGGCACATTCTGATATGGGAATCAAAAATATCTATGGAATAGGATACAAATTAATTACAAATGACCATGAAACTCGTTAATTATCTTATTGTACGAATTACGCTGTTTTTCACAATTATTATGCTGTTGTGGAGCGGAGTGTATTTAGTGTTGCAAATGTACGAAATTAACGACGGTAGCGATGAAGGATTGGTACATTTGAAACAGGATTTTGTGATAAAGGCTAATAAAGTTAAGGGATTTGTGGAAAATATGGAACACAACGCACCGCTCAATGTGATAGTTACCGAAATATCGCAAGCAGAAGCGGCGCAGATTGTTGAACATTTTGAAACCACAACTGTTTATTTTACTACCGAACACGAAGAAGAAGAAGTGCGAATGCTTACTTCTGCGTTCTATTGCGAATTGAACGGTAACTATTATCGCATACAATTGTTTACTTCGGTGGTAGAAACCGACGATATGATTACAAATATTCTTTACTTAACGCTTGGATTGTGGATTGTGTTGATTATCACGTTGATAATTGTGAGCAAAGTTATTATTTCACGAGCCAATAAACCGTTTTACGAATTGCTCAACGAATTGAAACGCTTCCGCTTGGATAATAGCAAAGGTATTGTTCTACCCAAAACCACAGTAGAGGAGTATGCACAATTGAACGAGGCGGTTAATGAATTGATTTCTAAGAATATCAATATTTTTATCGAGCAAAAAGAATTTATAGAAAACTGTTCGCACGAGTTGCAAACACCGCTCGCTGTGGTGATTGCCAAAATTGAACTTTTGATAGCAAAATATCAAGATAACAAAACTCACATTCAGGAACTTACCGAATTAATTGCTGTGCTGAACAGAATGAAACGTCTTAATTCTTCGTTGCTGCTTTTATCGAAAATTAAAAACAACCAATTTTCTGCCGTGCAGACTGTCAATGTGAATGAAGAAGTGCAAAAATTGCTTGATGAACTTTCTGATTTTACTGAATACAAAGGAATTACAGTTTCTTTGGATAATAAACAAACAATTGTAAAGGAAATGAATGTCGATTTGG
>JAISIO010000069.1 GCA_031262005.1 Bacteroidales bacterium | reverse complement strand
AATAGATTTTGAAGAGCTTGGAATGGAAGCAGTGCGCAAAATTAGAATAGAAAATTTCCCGGCATTCATTATTTGCGACGATAAAGGAAATGATTTTTTCTTACAATTTTAATTAGAGTGTAGAGTTTAGTGAATAGAGTTTAGAGAATAGAGAATAGAATAACTACACTCTAAACTCTAATCACTAACCACTAATTATTATGGCGCAACAACCGATTTTTAGCATTTCGCAACCGCAACCGCCCAAAATTGCAGAGAAAATATATTGTAAAGTATTGTGGCGTCTGCCACGTACCAAAAAAACAGTGTATCTGACTTTTGATGATGGTCCGGTGCCGTATTATACGGAATATATACTTGATATTCTTGAAAAATATAGAGTAAATGCTACATTTTTCTGCGTGGGCGAAAATATTGAAAAATATCCCGAAATTTTTAAAAAACTGAGAGAGCGAGGGCATGGCATAGGAACACACACGTATAATCATATCAAAGGTTGGAGTACTAATTTTATTTCATATTACCGGAATATAAAGAAAGCTGCACAGCTGGCACAATCAACATTATTTCGTCCGCCGTATGGGCAAATCAAAATTCTTCCGGCGTTGGCACTTTCAATACACTATCGCATAATTATGTGGGACGTGTTGAGCAAAGATTATGATGAAACCATTACGCCGGAGGAGTGTTTTGAAAATGTACGGAATTATGTACGAAACGGATCAATTATAGTATTTCACGATTCGCTCAAAGCTCATAACAATTTGAAATATGCTTTGCCAAAAACTATTGAATATTTGCAAGCACAAGGCTATGAATTTGCAACAATAGCACCATAATACTCTTTCGAGGGAATTTTTCGACACAATAGATACGTATGGTATGAACCTGAAAGACACAAAAGTACATAGTAACAACACAACTCCTTCTAAAAAAACATTGGAGCATACGGACTGCAAGTCCGCACGAGCGGAGGAAAGGCTATTGTTATCTATTGTGATAGTTTCGTACAATGTAAAATATTTTCTACTGCATTGTCTTCATTCAATTCAACAGACAGCAAGCGACTGCGTGTACGAAATTTTTGTTGTCGATAATTCCTCTTCCGACGATACGTGTGAAGCGGTTTTGACGCAATTTCCTCAGGTACAATTAATACAAAATACCGAAAATGTTGGGTTTGCTAAAGCTTGCAATCAAGCCATACGGCAAGCGCAAGGCGAATATATTTTGCTGCTCAACCCCGATACGGTAGTGGGCGAACATACATTTTTGAGCGCTCTACAGTATATGAATGCGCACAAAGAATGTGGCGCACTTGGAGTGAAAATGCTCGATGGATCGGGAAATTTTCTGCCCGAATCAAAGCGCGGATTGCCCACGTATGGAGTGGCATTATGCAAAATTCTTGGTTTGCAAAAACTTTTTCCGCACGCACGCTGGGCAAACAGGTATTATGCAACACACATTGGCGAAAACGAAATAGCTCCGGTTGAGGTGCTTTCTGGGGCTTGTTTTTTTGTACGCACTGATGTTTTATGGCAAGTGGGCTTACTCAACGAAGCCTATTTTATGTATGGCGAAGATATTGACTTGTCATACAAAATTACCCAAGCAGGGTTTCACAATGTGTATTTCCCCGAAACCACCATCATTCACTACAAAGGCGAAAGTACGCCGCACCGTAGTATTCGGAGCATTTATAATTTTTATAAGGCAATGCTTATTTTTGTGCAAACGAATTTGAAGGCTTGGGAAATTTTTACACCCTTTTTGTGGATTATATTATATGTTGCAATTGCGATAGTATGGTGTAAACGAAATATGAGTGCCATTGTGCACAAAGTGTCTCCCAAGCATCGGGTGCTGATTGTGGGTGCCGGCTATGAACCGCAACGAGTGGAAAAATTTTTGCAAGCGAGTAATTTTGGCGGCGACATTGTAGGCTACGTTTCTTTAACCGAAGAATACCCCGAAACGCTTAATTATATAGCTACTCGTGCGCAACTGCCGCATTGCATTCAAATTAATGCCGTAACCGAAGTTATTTTCTGCATAGATTCTATGTCGGTAAGCGAGGTTATTACTATTATTCAAGAGTGTTCCGTATTTACTATTTCATTCAAAATAGCAAATCCGCATAATCGCTCTGTTGTGGGCAGTTCATCGCCGCAGCGTAAAGGGGAGTTGTATGAAATTACGGCACGATAGCATTTCCGTTACATCTGCGGCAACGCCGAAAGTAATTCAAAAATAGACGAACACACGCAATGCTTGTTGTTGAACTCAATGTGCCACTGATTATCGGCTGCGTGTATATGAGGAATTGCAGAATATTTGTCTTTAACGGCAATGCCATATTTGTAAAGTGCACGGGTAGTCCACAGTAAAAAAGGCTGTTCGCCGCTGAGCGAAACATAGTGTTGCACCGGAAAGTTTATTTTAAAAAAACCGGTGTTAATATCAAAATCAAAGGCATGAGTGCTGAATACTTTTTGAAAACTGCCTTGCAGAACCAAATCTTCGGGTGTGCCGCACAGCATGGGAGCCTGTTTTTGCATGAGCCATATACGATCAGCTACTTGCAGCGCAAGGTCGAGTTCATGCGTTGAAAGCAAAATGGATTTTCGAGTGCTGTGTGCCAAATCTTTCAGCAGTTTCATTATAGCTATTCTATTAGGCAAATCTAAGTGTGCTGTTGGTTCGTCGAGTATAATAAAATCGGTGTCTTGCGCTAATGCTTTGGCTATCATGGTGCGCTGTTTTTCTCCGTCACTCAGGGTATTGAGGTGGCGGTTTTGAAAATCCGTAAGTCCTACTTTTTCTATGGCATCGCTAATAATTGCATGGTCGGTTTCCGAAAGCATTCCCAGCCAATTGGTGTGCGGGTGTCGTCCGTAGCTTACTATATCCCACACGGTTGTGTTGGGTATGTGAACAGTATCGGTGAGTACCACACTCATATTTTTAGCCAATTGATTGGCATTTTTTCCGTCAATGCGCTGATTGTGTATATATATGGAACCACTCAGTGCCGGTTGCAGTCCAGAAATACTGCGAATAAATGTTGATTTTCCGCTGCCGTTTGGTCCTAACAGACACAGCATTTCTCCTTCAAAAATTTCGCAATTCAAATTCTGCGCAATTATGCTTTGCTGTTTTGCGTGAGCGTAGCCAATCGTTACATTGTCGGTACGTAAAATTGCTGTGTATTTGCCCGTATTCATTATCTCTGAAATTTACGTGAAGAAAAAATAACGAAAATAACCACCGGAGCGCATACAATTGACGTTACCACATTGATAGGTAGTGCAGTGTCAAAGCCCGGCATTTGCGAAATAAGGTCGCAAGCAAGCACCAAATTAGCCCCAATGAGTGCCGATGCCGGAATGAGAATTTTGTGATTGGCAGTTTTAAAAATTAAGCGGGCAATGTGCGGAATAGCCATACCGACAAAGCCAATAGGTCCGGTAAATGCCGTAATCACAGCAGCCAGAAAGGAAGCCATGAGCAAGGTTTTAAAACGCAATCGTTTGATGGAAACCCCCAAGCCGCGTGCGTAATTTTCGCCCAAAAGCAGTGCATTGAGTGATTTCTGCATACCGAATGTAATAAGTAGCGCAGGAATTACAATGCTTGCCATAATACCAATGTGCGCAAGACGAATGCCCGAAAAACTACCGAAAGTCCATAGTAAAAATTGTTGGATTTCCTGCGGATTGGAAATATACTGTAATATGCTCACAATAGCCGAAGTAATGCTGCTGAACATAATACCAATAATGAGTAACGTAGAAGTATCGTGCATTTTTGGGGCTACAACTAAAACGAGCATCATAATCAACATGGCACCTGCCGCAGCACAGGCTATTGCTCCAAATCCACTTAACACACTAAAGTTCTGGCTTGCCAAAATACCGCCGAAACCACCAGCAAGCGAAAACAAGGCAACTCCCAAACTTGCACCGGTACTTACTCCCAAAATATCGGGTCCGGCAAGCGGATTACGAAAAAACGTCTGCATACACAAACCCGAAACAGGTAGAGCTAAACCAGTAAGTAAAGCAACTAATGCTCGTGGTATGCGAATGTTCGAAATGATGGTTGAATACGTAGTGCTACACTCCGCACTGAATAAAAAGCACCATACCTCGCGAAAAGGAATAGCTATGCTGCCGAATATAATGTCGAAGCAAAAAACAATGGGAAGCAAAGCGGCAAAAATTATAATATACAGTATTGGTTTTTGCATGGTGGCAATGCGAATGAATAATTGGGAATTAGGGTGTTAATGGATATTCGATTGATATTCTGTGGATATTAATAGATATTCAATTGATAGTATGATATTCATCGTTTGTACGGATTGCAGTTTCTCGTATCTCGTATCTTGTCTCTCGTTATTGTTTTACAAATTTTATCAATTCTTTCAAAGTGGCATTATATTGGTTTGCAGGAAATGTTGTACACAGTGCTTCTGCTCTATTGCACAATTCGGTTAATTTTTGGGTGCTATATTCCAAACCGCCGGTTTTAGTAATTGTGTCTGCTATTCTTTTTAGATTTTCGTATTTATTTTTATGCGAATTGAGAGCCTTGCGCAATTGTTTCGCTTGAGGTTCAGGTAATTGTTGCAATGTGTAGAGTAGAGGTAAGGTCATTTTTTTCTCTTTCAAATCGTTCCACGCCGCTTTGCCTGTTAGTGCCTGTGTGCTGAAATCAAGAATATCGTCTTTTATTTGGAATGCAATGCCCAAGAGTTCGGCAATTTCGGTTAGCGTGTTGTATTTTTCGCTACTGCAAGCACCGGTTGAAACTGCGCCGGCTTGCATTGCTGCCACAAAAAGCGCAGCGGTTTTTTTACGAATTATTTCATAATAAATTTCTTCGGTGCTCGAAAGATTGCGTGCTTTTTCCAATTGTAGTAATTCGCCTTCACTCATCTGTTTCACGGCGTGCGAAATTATACGCAGTATTTCAATTTCATTGTTTTCTATGGCATAGAGTAATCCTTTGGAAAGGAAATAATCGCCTACAAGCACTGCAATTTTATTTTTCCACAGGGCGTTGATTGAAAAGAAGCCTCTGCGTTTTTCGGCATCGTCTACCACGTCATCGTGAACCAAAGTGGCGGTGTGCATCAGTTCTATGAGGTATGCAGCTGAATAGGTCGATTTTTGAATTTCGCCCACCATACCAGCTGCCGAAAACACCAGCATCGGACGCAGTTGTTTGCCTTTGGTTTTTATAATATAGCGGGTAATGAGCGTGAGTAGTTTCGACGAAGAATACAATTCTTTATGAAATAACTCTCCAACCTGTGCTATTTCGGGTTGAAGAAAAGAAGGGACGGTAATTTTTTTGCTCATAAACGGTAATGTAAAGAATTACGATTAAAAAAAATGAATAAGTAATCCTTAATTTTTAAAATTAACAGTAACCTGTATAGTAAAAAACGAAAGTTCGTTACTAATAGGTACTGAGTGATAATTGATAGGGTTGTTGCTTTTTATACGCAAATCGATAATTCCCAAACCCGATTCTTTGTGTGTATCAATATCGAAATTAAGCAATTGCGTAACATAATACGCGTTAAGTTCCTCGTCGGTCAAACTATTCACATGATTAACGTTGTTTGTTAGTTTATCTATGACAGAGTTGGGTACATAATTGCCACTGTTTAACACGAGCGCATTGTCGGTTTCCACCACGAAAAAAATAGCCGGATTACCGTTATCGCTTTCTTGTATTTTTGCACCGTGTTTTACAATATTTTGCAGCATTTCCACCATTATATTGAACACTTTCTTTTTTATGTCATATTCGCCATAGTGCAGGTCATTGATAATAGAAAGTAGACTAATCAAGTTATCTTGATTGAGTTTACCAGAGTATACGAGCATAATATCGTGCTCATTCACTATTCGGTGAATCGTGGGAATTGCACCTAAATTAAATTCAATATGCGGGGGTGGGGTTGTGCTGTGAGGAATGGTGGTGTGTAAATAAAAAGTCGAAAATTGCTCGTTAAGCGGTTGAAATTCGTAAAAAAGTTCGGAATTTGATTTGCGGGCAATGTCAATAAGCCCCAAGCCAGCACCGCCCTTGTCGCTTACTGTACTATTGTTGAGTACTTCCAAGTAAAACTGTTTTAGTTCTTTTTGATTGAGCGAATTAATTTTTTCGAGCAAATTGCGGAGCGTAGGCACAAGCGTTGCTTCAATAACATTGCTTGAAGTAATTTGATAAAAATCGTCCTTTTTTTGAGCGACCAACATTCCCGAATGCGGGGAGTCTGACTGAAATTCTTGCGATTCGACAGTTAACTGGTGGCGAAGAATATTTTGTAAACATTCCACCAGCACGGCAAAAAGTCGTTTGCGTACGTAAGGCGATGTTTGTGAAGCGTCAAGTGTTTGTTCGGCAATTGAAATAATATTGTCGGAAATTTTTTGAGTAAAACATCCGCGATAAATGTAACACAAATTATTGCTGTTTATGCTGTTGAAAAGCTCAAGGCTATATTGCAACGATTTGTTCATGAGTATCGGCTCGGTTTTAGAAATTTGTTACACCACGGCTTTTTTATGCAAGTAACGCCACGTGTGCTGCAAATGTACGTATTATAATTTAATACGTGAGAATATTTGGAGAATTATTTCCCGACGTATGAAATTTTACAGGATTTCTAAAAAAATCGATGTTTATCTGTCAGATCTCTGCGATAGCACATATTTTAGTATAGTTAGCATTGTTCGGTAAATAGTGTTAACAGAAGTGTTCTACACGAAAAAGAATGCCGTTTGATATGAAAAGACAATAAAAACCGTATTTTTGTGTTACCCTTCAAACACGCTTTTATTATATGATACAAAAAAATTTCTCTACGCATTCGGTATGTATTTTGAGCAAATATGTGTGTGCCTGCGCACTGCTGTGTTGCACCGTATTTTCTTGTCAAAAGGAAAAATTTTCCACTTCGGATTCCGATAGATTGCATTTTTCGAGTGATACCGTTATTTTTGATACTATTTTTACCGAACGCGGAAGTATTACGCACTGGTTCAAGGTGTATAATCGCAATAGGGGAACGGTGCGGATAGATGATATTTATATTAATCAATCGTCAGATAATCAATTTTTTATGAATGTGAATGGCGTTCAGGGTGCGGTAAAAAATGTGGAAATTGCAGCGGGCGACAGTTTATTTATATTTATACAAGCACTGTTGAATGAAAATGCTCTCGATACACCTCGTTTGCATAAAGATTCTATTATATTTCGTTACAATAATCGAACAGACAATATTATACTTGCCGCTTGGGGGCAAGATGCTCACGTGCTGAAAGGACAAACCGTAAATCAAAATACTACGTGGAGCGGACGAAAACCATACGTGATATTCGATTCGTTGTTAATTGCCGAAAACCAAACGCTTACTATTGAGGAAGGAGTGTGTGTATATTTACACCATAAGGCAAATGTAATTGTGAAGGGTTCGTTGCAGTTGAAAGGTTCGCTTGATAAGCCGGTAGTGTTCACTACCGACCGCCTTGAAGAAAGTTTTCAAACACTGCCCGGTCAGTGGGGGAGTATTATTTTTGATGAAACGAGTAAGGGAAATGTAATTTCGTATGCTCGTATTATAAACGGAACCAATGCTGTGTTGCTCAAAGCTACTCAAACGCCGATTGATATGCGTATAGAAAATTCGCACATTATGAACATGAGTTCACACGCAATTGAGGCGCGCAATGCACACGTTGATTGTTTCAATACGGTACTTGCCAATTGTGGTGGATATTTGGCTGCGTTCTATGGCGGACGTTTTGCTTTTACGCATACATCGTTGAACAATACACCCGCTTTTAATAGGAATACCGTGGCTTCGGTTATGGTGAGTAACGATGATGCAAGCAACGTGGCGAATTTTGAAGCGTCTTATTTCCGTAATTCAATTATTACCGGTTCGCAACGTAATGAAATACAGATAAAAACTAAGAATATCGATGATGTGTTGCCCGTGTTGTTCGACAACAGCCTGCTGCGCCAAACGTTTACCGAAAAAGAGTCGGTATATTATAAAGATAATACGTTTATTACCGATACTAAATTGCCTGTGTTTAGCCATGCGATTAAAGAGCCGTTTTCTCTTGATACGCTTTCACAGGCTATCAATCGGGGGAATTTGGAATATGCTCAACCGTTTGAATTTGATATTTTGAACAATTCTCGCTTAGTAGACCAAAAACCTGATTTGGGGGCGTATGAGTATTTCCCGATTACTAATGAATAATACCGTGAATAATGAAATTTAACCGTATTTGTTATAGTATTGTATTCACGTTATGTATTCTTGCGTTTACACTACCTCCTCAAAAATCCCCGCAATCGGGAACAAGCAATTTGCCTGAATGCGACACCACAGGAAAACAACAATTCTCCATTTTGTTCTACAATGTCGAAAACTTGTTCGACACTATTGACGACCCTGTGAAAAACGATGTGGATTTTTTACCTTCTTCGCCGAAACAATGGAATACGTTTACTTATTACAACAAACTCAATAACATTAGCAAAGTAATTATAGCCTCGGGAGCGTGGCACACACCCGACATAATAGGCGTGGCTGAGGTGGAAAATAAAACTTGCCTGATCGATTTAACACGCAAAACGGCTCTTTCGCGCAAACCGTATGAGGTGGTGCATCACAATTCGCCCGATAGACGTGGCATTGATGTTGCTTTGCTCTATAATCCACGCACTTTTATTGTGTTACATTCGCAACCCTTGTCGGTTTTTTTCGATACGTCAAAGGTTTCTACTACTCGCGATGTGCTGTATGTAAAAGGTTGTGTAAAAGTAAATAACGATACGTTGCATTTGTTTGTATGTCATTTCCCATCGCGCCTTGGCGGCAAAACCGCCACCGATGCCAAACGTGCTGCTGCGGCAGCTGTTGTGCGTTCCGCCATTGATAGCATTCAAGCTCAAAATGCCGAAGCACGTATTGTAATAATGGGCGATTTTAACGATTCACCAATTGATGAAAGTATTGCTAAAGTATTGCAGACAAATACGTTATATAACGACACCTGCGTGCAATGTTTAACCAATATTCTTGATAGGCATGCTGCCGGCACGCATTCGTATAAAAATGAATGGAGTTTTTTAGACCAAACCATAGTGAGTAACGCTGTGGTGCGTAATTATTCGATACAAAGTACTGTACAACAGCACGATTTTTTGTTGGAAACCAATAGAAAAACCGGAATAAAAACCCCCAAGAGAGG
>JAISIO010000200.1 GCA_031262005.1 Bacteroidales bacterium | reverse complement strand
ATGTATTTAAAAACCGAACATTCGCAAAAAAGATTTCCCAAATGGTTGCACGAAACATTCGGCGAAGCTCCCGTGTACTACGATTCTATTGCCACGCAGGACAGCGAAGAACAATTTCGCATTTTTTTGGACGAACGTGGTTTTTATGCCGCCACCATACAGTCGCATTCGCGCATGCGAGGACGGCACAATAATAAAGTACTGGTGCATTATACTATTACTGCCGGCAATAAATATATGCTGCGCTCCATACATTATGCTATTGCCGACAGTAATTTGCTCGCCATTGTGAAAAGACCACGGAAAAACAGCAATATAGAAACCGGATTAACGCCGCCGATGGTATTCGATATTCAACTGTTGCAAGACGAACGGCAGCGCATGACACGCCGAATAAATGCTGCCGGGTATTACGGATTCACTGCCGATAATATTTTTTTCACTGCCGATACATCAAAAGGCTACAACGATGTTCATCTCGAAATTAGCATAAAACCCAATCCGAACGATGCTCAGGGATTGTTTCATAAGTATACTATAGGCAATGTGTTCATATTTCCCGATTTCAATCCGAGCGATGCAATACGGCGTACGGTGCACTACGATACCTTACGTTTGCACGACTCAGTATATTTTCTTTCACACAATCCCCGTTTTCTGCGTCCGGTGGTAATTGACAGAATTAACACCATTCATCCGGGAAATCTGTACAGTAGCTCAACTGCCGAACGTGTACAACGGCAATTAAGTCAGAATAAACTGTTTAAACTCACAACCATTTCGTTCGTAGAAACCCAAAAGCCCGACAGCACACACCCGGGCGAAATTGATTGTAGAATACAGCTCACGCCATTTGACAAACAGTCGGTAAATGTAGAAATAGAAGGAGTTACCACCAGTGGCGACTGGGGAGCGGAACTTACGCTCAACTATATGCATAGAAATATTTTCAGAGGAGCCGAAAATTTAACTATTCGTACTCACACCATGGGAGGACACAATCGGGCACTCCGCAGCAACGATGGAAACAATCCTATTTTTAATACCTACGAATTGGGATTCGATATTGGTCTTGAAATTCCTAATTTTATTTCACCCATAAAACCACCCAATCTCGATTCTCGATACACACCGAGTACCATAATACACACGGCATACAATATTAGCAAAACCGTAGATTACATGCGCCCAACCTTCCAAGTGGGTTTTGGCTATCACTGGAGTGCCAATAGACATACGCAACACGTGCTCAATCCTATTGACATCAGCTTTATCAATTACAAAGACGAATCACAGCGTTTTTTAGACTTTTTGAATAACAAAAGTTACTACAAATATAGTTTTGAAGATTTCTTGATAGGCGGCATTAATTATTCCTACACATTTTACAACAAACCTCAGTATAGCAATAGTTTGCGTGATTATCACTACTTTAAATTATATGCCGAAACAGCCGGAAACCTTATACAGGGAATATACAAACTTACCGATGCTGCCACCAATGATGCGGGACATTACGAATTGTTCGGGACCAATTTTGCACAGTATGTAAAAGCCGAATTGGATTTTCGATACCATCAACCACTTTCATCAAAAGTTTCTAATGTGTACCGCATATATGCGGGAATAGGCATTCCCTATGGCAATTCCGAAGCCCTGCCGAGTATGAAAAAATTTTACGCCGGAGGAGCCAATAGTATGCGGGCATGGTCGAGTCGAACGCTTGGTCCGGGATCTTTCAACGACACCACGCAGCATCTTAAATATTATTTAGGAGATGTGAAATTGGAAGCAAATTTTGAAACCCGCTTCCCTCTGTTTTTGATGTTCGATGGGGCGTTTTTTATTGATGCAGGCAATATTTGGGATTGGAAAGACAATTCAATGGAGGGTGCTGAATTTTTTGTAAACCGATTTTACAAACAAATAGCCGTAGGTACCGGTTTTGGACTAAGGTTAGATTTATCGTTCCTTATGCTGCGTTTCGATTTGGGATTGAAGGTAAAAGAAGCATTCACCATATCCGGAACAAACTCATCATTCATTTGGGGCAATCGCCCACTCACGGGAAACGATTGGAATTTGACTTTTGCTATTGGCTATCCGTTTTAAAATCCACAGATTTACACAGATACAATAATGGAAAAATCTGCGCAATCCTTTAGACCTGAGTTCTGGATAAGGTAATATATAAAAATAGCCCGAATGGGCTTAATTTTCATAACCTTACGGTCAACGACCTAAGGCAAAATGCCATACATAACGCTGCCTGAAAGGCAGAACATATAAGCCGTTTGTAAGTTGTTCTGCCTTTCAGGCAGCGTTTGTCCTATATTTCCCGCCACAGGTTGCGCTTTTGCTTACCTGTGGTTATGAAAATATGGCTTTTTAAGCCACGGGCTTATCCCGAACTCAGGTTTAAAAGTACCCTACTGCGTTATCGCGAGCTACAAGAAAAACAACACGTCAAAAATTTTCAATTTTCAATTTTCCATTAATCCCGTTGTTACTTTTTGTCATTTGCCAAAATAGTAAACCGCCGTTGCACCGAATTCCCGTTTTCATCCATCACAATTACCGTGTGTTTGCCCACCTGCGGCGCAACTTCTATAGTGTGAAGCGATTGTGTGCTGCCCACAAATTCATTGTCGATATGCCAAAACAATGTAGCTTTGGGGTTACGGTGCACCGCCGAAAAAATGACTTTATTTTCAACTCCTCCTTGTTCGCCGCGAGGAATGAAAATAGCCGTATTATTATCGGGGTCAATTATATCGAGTAGCTGTTCTTTGGGTGCTTGGCAACCGTGCATAAACGGCGGAAGCGGTTTGTAATTCGGATTATGCTGACGGTAAAAATATTCCTGCGTGGGCGGAAGCACAAACCACGGCACTATTACCATATTTGTAGGAGCATAGCAGGTGGCATTTACTCGAAATTGCCGAGTACTGTCTACAAATAT
>JAISIO010000170.1 GCA_031262005.1 Bacteroidales bacterium | reverse complement strand
TCATTTTCAAGTCATTAACAAACTGTCTAATACGCTGCTCTTCATCTTTACGGCAAATCAGCAATTTATCAGTCGAATCTACCACTATATACCCATCTAAACCTTCAATAACGGCAATTTTACCAGCAGGCATTGAAATCATGCAGTTTTTGGTATCATATACCATTATATCTTGACCTATTAAAGCATTTTCAGCATTATCTTTCGATGTGTTTTCATACAATGCGCCCCATGTACCCAAATCACTCCAGTCAAAATCTGCTTGCATGACATACACATTCTCTGATTTCTCCATCACACCATAGTCTATTGAAACGCTTGTACATTTTGCATATACATTATTCAATTGTTTTGTATCGGCAACATCGGTCAATTCTTCCTTAAAAAGCATTGATACTTCGGGCAAATATCGTTCAAAAGCCGTTTCGATACTTGCGAGTGACCACATAAAAATACCTGCATTCCAAAAGAAATCACCCGAACGCAAAAATACTTTTGCCATTTCAAGTTCCGGTTTTTCTGTAAACGTTTTTACTTTATTAACCACTATGTTATTCACCTCATCGAACTGTTTTCCAAGTTGTATGTATCCATATCCTGTATCGGGACGTGACGGTTTTATTCCTATCGTAAGTAAAAAATCGTTTTCCGAAACAATCTTCAAACCGGCATTTATAACATTAACAAACATATTTTCATTAAGAATTAAATGGTCGGAAGGTGTTACAAGAATATTTGCTTGCGGGTTTCGTTTTTTTATTACAGTATTTCCATAAGCAATGCACGGAGCCGTATTTTTTCGCATAGGCTCTTTAAGCACTTGTTCTGCTTTCAATTCCGGCAATTGCTCCAATACAATTGTTTCATAATCTGCATTGGTTACCACATAAATATTCTCAACCGGACAGATTTTTTTCACTCTCTCGAATGTCAATTGAATTAGAGTTTTACCAACACCTAAAATATCTAAAAATTGTTTTGGAACATTAGTGGTACTGAGAGGCCAAAAGCGGGAACCGATACCTCCAGCCATTATTATGCAATAATTATTTGTATTCATTATGTGTAATAGTGTAATTTATAGTTAAAAAAAAACCCAGAAAAAAAATCCAGGTTTCATTATGTTGTTCGGAATTAGAATTCCCACAAATCGTGTTCAAATCTAAAAATTTCATCTTTAATGCGTTCAGCTTCATACAATTGCTCTATACCAAGCATATATGTATTAATTTCCCTATCGTTGTATTGATTGCTTTCCTTAGAGATGAAACTGCTAAACATACGTTTCATGAGAATATCATAAAAAGTAAGAGCTGCCACATCGGAGTTCGGATTGAACACTTCATTTCGAGCATATAACGCTTGTGCACTTGGATAGTAAATTTTAAACGCAAGCGATTTACGCACTTCCGCATCTTCACCACCTCTTGTATATTCACGAATAAAAGTAATCCACATAATACGTGGTTCCAATATCGAACGTTGTTTATCAAGCATCCATTCCTCTCTGAATATCAAGAATTTAATAGATGTCGGATCTGACTTATTTTCAATTACTTGCTGAACATAATCACCTTCTGCAGTCTCCACTTCAATAGTGTCTACCGAAGCTCCCAGTTTTGCATTTACATCAGCTTCTGTTAAAGGTATAGCGGTAGCATTCATTGCATCATAGGCATAAAAGTAACCGTTTTTCAAACCTTCTATCGTCAATTTAGTAAAACTCATTCGTGAACCTATTTTACCTTCGTCGTTATTAGGAAAATACAACGGATGATTCATTCTTTCTCGTAAAGGAAGCATACGCTCTATTTTTTTTGACCACATAACATCGGCAAAACGAATGTGTTGCAATGCTATCGGTCGTCTATCCGACGTGTGAGGTCTGTCGTACGGGCTATCGGGGTATTCTGCTTGAGCAAATGTCGATAATGATACAATTGCAGCCATCAATAATAATCCTACTTTTTTCATCTGTTTATGTATTAAATTGTTTTTATCGGTACAATTGAAGTTGCATGATGTGTAATTATGCAACTTCAATTAATTGTGTTTACTTAATTTTAAATAATAATACCCCCAATTTTCTATTACTACCATCTGGTCCTTTTGCGGTAATATCTTCAAAATAAACTTTCGCATTTCTCGATACTTTCGACAAAATATTTTGTTTTATTTGTTGTGTTATTCTATTTGAAGGTGATTTTTCTTCCACAAAATATGCACCGAGTTTAGCCGAAACTTGGAATGATTGCACTGTAAACTTCAAATCGAAGTCAAAATCTTTCATTACCGCATCAACAGTCGTTGCAGCTTGCAAACGTGCTTTATCAACATCACCTCCCGACATACCTAATACTTGTGCAACCGGGTCGGGAACTCGTTTTATACGAAATTCTTCAGAACCCATGTTTTTCTTAGTTCCATCAAAATCAGCCGTTACCGAAATTGAACATTTTCCGGGAGTTTTTACTCTCACAACATAATCTCCGCCAGCAGCTTTTGATATAGAACCCGCTGTTGCAGGTGTAAGGAATGCTGAAATTTTATCGGAAGGTACACCCGGTACAGAAATTTTAACAGGGTTATCAGGACCAATATAAAATACATTCATTTTTGTTGGCGACACCACCAAACCCGCTTTTGCTACTTGATATTCACCAACAACAGGATATTCTTGTTCTAAGTCAGTCGCAGGATTTTTAATTTTAATTGTAGCATTGTATTTTTGAGGTCCCACAGCTCCGCCTTGTACTTTATATATTGGCAAACCTGTTTTCGGATCTATTGGAAGTTCCCGTCCACCTATTACCACTTTTGTTGGTGAGGTGGTATCAAAAGCTGCCAAAAATATATTAGCTACATATTCATTACCTTGCATTACATATGTTTCTTTTGGTAAAATTACCGGTACAAGTTTATTAAATTTGAATGACGAAGCATCTATACTATTGTACATTAAATTCAACAAATCACCTTCGATGTTTCGCACAAGCGATTGCATTTGCGTTAAATTGGCAACAACCGCCATCAACGGTAAATGCTCAAAATTTCGCGATGCCCATGAGTGCGGATTGCCCGATGCACCACGAGGAAGTTCCGGTTCGGTATTCAATGATGATTTAATATTACGAATCAAAACTGAGTTCGTATCAGCACCGAATTGTTCAGCCAATGCAACAGCCCATGTGCGGAATCTATCAACATCTTCTTTCAAAACACGTCCTTGTCCTAATGAACCGTCTGGATTAGATCCAACCATAATTTGCGCCGGTTTATCGGTATTATCTTTACTTTGTACAAGTATTTCAATCGGCACCGTATCACCCAACTTCTCGTCAATAGCAAACCATCGCCCATCTCTCAAAAATCTCCTATCTAACGGAATACCGTCAGCATAGATAATAATAGTATCTTTATAATGTTGGAATCTGCCAACCAAACTATCAGCTTTTATTTTCAACAAGTCAGAAGCATTTTTAACAGCTTGAACTTTGTTTGCGTTTTGCATATACGATTTTTCTATCTCTTGATAGGTAATAGCATTTTTACTCACAAAATTTCGGTTAGTTTCGTTCAATGAATTGTTTATCTGAATGAATGCGTCAAGAATATCTTTCGATACATTTAAAGCAAGCATACAGGTAAGAAACAGATACATCAAACCTATCATCTTCTGCCTTGGGGTCTCTTTTCCGTGTCCCATAGTATTCTTTCTTTTACTTTAATTTACTTTTTTAACTGATAATTATTTAATACTCATAGCAGAAAGCATATTGCCATATACAGTATTCAAGGTTGCCAAGTTTTGAGACAATTTTGAAATTTCTGTTTTATATTTTGCCACATCATCGGCAGTAGCTTTCAAATCTTCCATAATAGAATTGATACCACTTGTGATTTTTTCTGTTGACTCCAAATTACCGCTTGAATTTTTCAATTGCAGTTCATACACCGCATTCAATGCTGAAAGATTTTTTGTCAAAGCATCTTGTTGAACAGCTTGTTCTTTGCTACTATCGCCAATTGAGGCAAAATTTGCATTCAAATTTTCTAATAATTGATGATAGCTATTTCCTGAATTTGCTATAATCGAAGCTGTTTGCGATGCCGATGTTTCAATAATTTGAGAAGACTTCATTCCTGCGTTAGCAATAGCTTCAGCAGATTGTTTTGAAGAAGATGCGATGGCATCAAATGTTTCATTCACTCGCGAAGTTGATGCAGAGAATGCTCCTGCTAAATTACTTGCAGAATCCGATGCTTTATTGACATTCGATACGAATGAATCTGTAGCAACTGCGGTATTTGTGAGCTCTCCTATATTTTGAACATTGGTATTTAACGATTCTAAATTAGTTCCTAAACGCTCAAATAATTCAGGACCTAGTTTTCCTTGTTCCAACAGTTCGTCGAATTTTTGAAGTGCAGTTCCGCCTCCGCCATAACCGCCTCCGCCTTCAGATCGTTTGCCTGAAACATTTTCCTCAACTTCATCTAAACCTGCTAATTCAGGATATACTAATGTCCAGTCTAACTCTTCGTGTAAAGGCTCAAACGCTGAGAAGAAAAATATTAATGCCTCGGTTAAAAGACCTATAACGAGCATCAAACTAGCACCCGGATAGTGCTGAATTTTAAACAACGCCCCTACAAGTACGATTGATGCACCAAAACCATACACTTTCGCCATAAACTTTTTATAGCCTTCACTTTCTACTAATTCAGAGATACTCATAATTTATTATATTTATTTTAAATTTAACTTTATTTCCTTTTCTAATTAATAATACACTTGCGAATCACCGCGTTTGCCGTCATACGAGAAGTTACGTCCCAAATAGGTTTGTACCGAACGGAAACCGATATAACTTTTTGCCGTATCTTGATACTCATACGATGTTGTTCCGTTTTGCATATAATAAGCAACATCTTTCCAAGAACCACCTCGAATAACTTTACGTTTTTGCACAATCGGATCATCGTCAAGGGCACTATAATAATTGTTTGTATTGTTATCATGAGTAAAACTGTATGACGACTCATCGAATGCTGTTTGTGTCCATTCCGAAACGTTACCCGCCATATCATACAAACCCCATTCGTTTGGTTCATAGTGAGCCACAATCACCGTGTGAATACCTCCATCATCGGTATAATTACCTCTCATTGGTTTAAAGTTGGCAATAAAACAACCCAAATAGTTACGAGTATAGTTACCTCCCCATGGGTATGGCGACGCTGCCAAACCGCAACGAGCCGCATATTCCCACTCAGCTTCGGTAGGAAGACGATAATCATTCACTATCACTTTACCTGCACTACGCAAATATCCATTACGTAATTGAGTGCGCCATACATTGTATGCGGTTGATTGTTTCCAAGAAACTCCTACTACAGGATAGTTATCATACGCAGGGTGCCAAAAATACATTGACGACATTGGATCATTATACGAGTATGTAAAATCACTTATCCAACACAACGTATCAGGATACACATTGATTTCTTCTTTTATAATATAAGTAGAACGGTCTTTGATTGCAGTGGTTGTACCATCAGCTTTCAACACTTCGCCCTCGTATTTTTTTGTTTTGTAATTATATGCACGATTTTCTTTTCCACTCACTTTATTTTTTTGAGCAGCTTGTTTCAAATCCATCCAATAATATACATAATTCAATTGACGTGCATCAATCTCTTGTTTTTTGTAAAAACGCTCCTCTCCTGTCAAGAACATACCTGCCAGAATTTCACGGGTTTCGGCTTCATTCCAATCAATCGGCATTGACCAATTAATGTATTGATCTTCCTCTTCTAAATCCTCTCCGAATTTGTTCACCATTACAAAAAATTCTTCACGACCACCATCATCACGCAATTTCACGTAAGCCAACGAGTCGCGCACCCATTCCACAAACTGACGATACTCATTATTAGTCATCTCCGTTTCATCCATCCAATATGATTGTAACGAGATTGAACGATTTTGCGCTGTGTGCGCCCAAGGAACGTCTTGATCACTCGGACCGATGGTCAGACTTCCCATAGGGATATATAACATCCCGAACGGAACTTCGGTAGCCCAAACCGGTCGGTTAGATGCTCCCAAAACTTCACCTGATTGATACTGTGAACAACTACTCAATAAAAGAATAATCGAACTAAAGAACAATACTTTTTTCATATGCACTCTATTTAAAATAATTCGCAATTTAATAACTATTTTTTATTTTCCTACAAAAATCTCACACTTTTATATAATTTATTTTCTTTTTCTATTCCTATGGTAAAGCTATAACTCAACATAAATTCAAGATTACCAGAACTTTGCGTATTCATCTTTGACAGTAATATATCATAGGAAATTAATGCCATCAAACCGTCTAATTTACCGCCGTTATTGAATTGCATACCCAAAATTGGCGATAAATCACCAGAGGTTGTATACGTAATTCCACCCACAATAAAACTCTTATATTCTGCAATTAGGTCAAAACTCAGTTGAGTTGTAGCAAAAGTGGTCTTTATAAACGCCGCCGGTTTGATTATCAACAACGGATTTGCTGTCTTTAAATCATAGCCAGCTCCTACATAATATGTTCGTTTAAAATAATCAATTTTTTGATTTTGTAACTTCAATTTCGGCTGATTTAATTCGGTTATTCCTAACGAAGCATAGAAACTTGACGCTTTATAACACGCTCCAAATCCAAATATGGGATTTATGTAATTTTTTTCAGCAATTAGTTGTTGAACAAACGCATCATCGGTTCCATCTGGATAAATAGGATTTTTTACTTCCCACCCAATAGAATTAATTCCGGCACTCAAACCCAAACTCAATTCACTATTTCCAAAATTTATAAAATATGCATAATTTGCTTTAAAAAGCAGACGGCTCTCGAACCCTTGCGATAGTTGATTAATAGTGAGTCCTACCCCACTTTTGATTTTCTTTATAGGCATATCAAAATTCACCCATGTCGATTGCGGTCCTGCGCCCTCAGGCAAACCCA
>JAISIO010000096.1 GCA_031262005.1 Bacteroidales bacterium | reverse complement strand
TGCCATAATCCTTGTTTTTTCTTATCATAAAATTCGCCCTGAGCCACCAGAACACCTTGTTCATTGAACATTGCAATGCTTACTTCAAGTGGATTTTCCGTACTGTAATTCATGAGATGTTTCACTTGCCCATTAAGATGAAAACGTTTGAACTCTCCCACCGGAATATCGTTCTTAAACGTTCCTTCAAAAATTTTATTTCCGTATGCATCGCGTTTACTCCAAAATCCCTGCTTTTTGTTATTAATATCCAAATAATTAATCTGTCCATCGGATTGAGCCGAAGAAAGCAGAGGAAAAGCTACACAGAGAATACCGATTGTACATATCGGTTTAAGCATTGAAAAAATATTTGAAATCATAATTGAACAAAGATTAATATAGTAAATAATGTACAAATGTAGCATTTTTTTAGAAGCAACAAAGCGTATTGTCATCAAGGGAACGAATATAAAATATACTCTGTGATTTTTATAAAAATACTATCTACGCTAACTCAAAGGGAATCAAACACATTGCAAACACATTGTTAGAACAATCAACAAAAATCGCAAAAAAACACAAAAAAAATTTGCACAGAAAAAAAATAGCAGTACATTTGCACCACTGAAAAACAAGGTTTGGTAGTTCAGTTGGTTAGAATACATGCCTGTCACGCATGGGGTCGCGGGTTCGAGTCCCGTCCAGACCGCCAAAAGGAGCAATACAAAATTGCTCCTTTTTTTTACATTTTTTTTGATATTCGGGCAATGTTGTTTCGAAAAATCAATAGCAAAACACAGTCCACAGATTACCCGAATTTCACAGATTCTGCCGAACAATTAATAGCGAACTTTGCGTAAGACCTTTGCGTTCTCTGCGTGAAAAGGGAAATTTACCGTTTATTCAACTTGCTATGTCGATAGCCGTAGGCAAAATAAATTACCATACCTACTGCCATCCAAATTATCAGGCGAAGCCAAGTAGCAAGTGGTAGAAATGCCATTTGGAGCAGACATACGGCAGCTCCGAGTAGCGGTATCACAGGCACAAAAGGCACTTTGAAAGGGCGGCGCAAATTCGGTTGCTTTTTGCGAAGCACCACCACCGACACACACACAATGGTGAATGCCAGCAACGTGCCTATGGACACCATTTCTGCCAACACGTGCAACGGAAATAGCCCCGCCACCAAGCCCGAAATTATGCAGGCAAAAATCGTGGCATTTTGTGGCGCACCTGTTTTTTTATTCACTTTGGAAAAAATACGAGGCAACATTCCGTCTTTGGAAATTGCATAATAAATGCGCGTTTGCCCGAGCATCATCACAAGAATAACCGAAGTAATGCCAGCTACAATACCGAGTTTCACAAACGGTGCAAGCCAATTCAGTTCTTTCACGGAATCTATAGCCATAGCGAGCGGCGCAGGCACATTCAAGTCTTTATAATTGACAATACCTGTGAGCACCGTAGTTACCGCCACATACAAAATTACACATATCAGCAGTGAGATAAGTATCCCTTTTGGCATATCGCGTTGCGGATTTTTTGCCTCCTGCGCAGCAGTAGAAAGAGCATCGAAACCGAGATAGGCGAAAAACACAACGCCGGTGCCTCGCAAAATGCCACTCCAACCATATTCGCCGAATGTACCCGTGTTTTCCGGAATATAAGGTATATAGTTTGCAAAATCAATATACGACAGTCCAAAACCAACGAAGAGCAAGATTACCGCCACTTTTATTGCCACAATAATATTATTTACCCAAGCAGATTGTTTGATGCCTCCCATTAGCAGGGCTGAAACAATCGCCACAATGAATACCGCAGGAAAGTTAATAATCGACCCAGAAAAAAACCAGCCGCCCTCTTGTGTATGTTCGAGCGTGGCATGAATAAGATGATCGGGCAAGTGCAAGCCCACATCGCTGAATAGGCTCACCACATAGCCACTCCAACCGACAGCAACGCTGGAGACGGCAAAAAGGTATTCAAGTATCAAATCCCAGCCTATGAACCACGCAATGCCTTCGCCAATGGTGGCGTAGCTGTATGAATATACGCTGCCCGAAATCGGTATCATTGCCGCAAACTCCGCATAACAAAGTCCCGCAAGCACGCAGCCCACTGCCGAAATAATGAAAGAAATTGTCAGTGCAGGACCCGCATACATTGCAGCCGCCTGACCGGTAATTACAAAAATGCCAGTTCCCACAATAGCCCCAATGCCGAGCATAACGAGGTTGCTCGCCGAAAGACTGCGCCGAAGTCCGTTAGCATCTGTAGCAAGGGCTTCGTCAATCATTGCACCTATGCTTTTTTTGCGAAAAATAGACATACTCAATAGATTAAGCAGGTTCGTTGATATTGTTTTGTATATAATCTGTTATCTCTTTTTTCTGATAATTTTCAGCTTGGAGATCCACAATTTTGAGCAAAGAAATCATCGTAGAGATTCACTCCTTTCAAAAAATTGCTCAAAAGTAAACAAAAATTCTAACCCTTCAACCGATTTGTGAATAATAATAATTTTACTATTTTTTCGGCTACATCAGATATGTTGTCTATCGGTTGTGCTTCGAAAATTCCGACAGGTTCAACCTCAATCATTGTTTCATTTTTCGGCAAATGCGTAATTAAAAAATAGATAGCAAAATAAGAATAAAACGCTAATGCAAGCACTATAAGAACCAACGATTAAAAATCCTTTGGATATAATTTAATAAAAAAGCGGTAAAACATTACGT
The DNA here is from genome assembly GCA_031262005.1 of Bacteroidales bacterium. GTDB lineage: Bacteria > Bacteroidota > Bacteroidia > Bacteroidales > UBA1715 > WQTX01. The sequence continues at coordinate 24,114 of JAISIO010000096.1, read as the reverse complement.
TCTACCGCTTCTTTATCTATTGTTTATGATTACACTCTGAATGGTGTTTATTTCACTTCTTCAAATTTATTTAGCATTGATATTCAATAAATTATAAATTTTCTGTACAATTATGGTACAAATGAAATATAATCATTTATAACTTATAAAAGTTTGATTTGTAAAGGTATAAAATACATTTGATAAGTAAATATAAAAATGACTTGAAAAGTAGTTTTTTATTGAATTTCGGGCATTTTATACCCGAAAAAAGCCGCTTGCGGCGGCTCTTTCTATTTGTAGAGGGATAATCTTAAAACGGCAATTTCTTTTTCAATTTGAGCACGAAATACGCGATTGCGAGCGTAGCAAGCAATAAAGCAATGCGCCCGCACCATACCTGAAAATTAACCCAACTTGATAATGGCTTTTTTACTTCTTTGACTACCTCAACCGGATAAGGCACACGAATTGTATCGGTTTTGAAAATGCTGTCTTTAACGATTTTATCACGGTACAAGTAACTGTATTTTTCGAGAAAAACGGTATCGCCTTTGACAGCAAAGAAAACACTATCCCGAAAATAAATACTATCACGCAGGTAGTTGTCCCTGTATTCGGTGCGGGTTGTTTCGACCGGAATGTATTTTGGAGTGCCGCAGGTACAACAAAAGAACGCTGTAAGTGCAAAAATAACTGTCTTTTTCATTTCATTGTAATTTTAGTTTGTAGATTAAAACCTGCTTTTATTTGCGAAATATCGGCGTGGACGCCGTTTTCGACAAATGACATTGCCGACACGATTAAAATGTATTTGTCGCCGCTTGTGGCGGTCAAAGCCTCATCGGCGGCAATGCCCGAATATTTGGCAACGGTGGCGATATACGCCCCAGTGTTGTTCTCGCTTGGCGGTGCAAACCTTGTCATTATCTTTTCAATGGTGTTTAAACCATATTTTGTTAGATAGGTGTGCAGTGTTACAAACGCTGCCCGATAGCCGTAAGGCATCGAAGAAAAGGTTTTGAATGCTTTATCATTCCCTTTCATTTCGCCCTGAAAAACATCAGCAGAGTGTCGAATATTTAAGGGGTTGTTGTTGCGTATTCCTCTTGGCGTTTTCATTTGTTTTGCTTTTTTAATTCGTTTTTAACCGGGCAGTTTTGCTCACTGTTGCAGTCTGAAATTCGGCTTAATGCCTGTTCTAACCGCTGTATCTTTTGGCTCAAAATATCAATTCGCTTTGTGAGCGGGATAATTAAATATTGGTCGTTGAGTTTCAGCAATTTTTCGGCGTAGTCGGATTTGATAAGTTCAACTTCTGCGGAACTCTTGCGCCTGCCGCCAAGCCAACCGACAATCAATGTGATGACCGAAAGGGCAAAAGGCAGGATTTGATTTAGTGTTTCCATATTCGTATTTTTTTAGAATTGATAAAAGAAAACCCACGCTTGTGGTGGGTTTCCGGTAGAATTGTAAGCGTGTGGAAACTTACCAAAACAGCAGTTTTCCGTTTGAACTTTTATTGCCTTTTGCCGCATACGCATAAACGCAAACAAACCCCGCCGTTCCAGTACTGTGGTTGATGTTTACCGTTCCCGCTGTAAGGTCGGCTTGGTTAAGCGTATGTTCAATGGTGGTAATTTCGCTACCTGTGGCGTTTCCACTGAATATTACCAATTTATCGCCGACACGCAATCTTGCTTTGCAAGCCGAAATATCGGCTCGAATGACGGTTGTTGATTGGCGGGCGGTTACCACATTACCCAGCACTCCAAAAGTGATTTCAATTTCGGGCTTTCCGCCGAGAACTGTTGCTACATCGGTGTCGCCAGTGTTTGGCATTTTTGCTACATTGGCAGCAACAAAGGCGTTGTACGCCGATGTTGTGCGCTTTCTGCCTCTGAAAGCCTTTGCCATTGGATTACTGAAAATACTCCACAATCCCACGATAGCGGACATTCTTGTTCGCTGTGCCTGTTGTTCGGGTGTGTTGGGATTTTTCACATTTGGTTGATACTCGCGGGCGATTGTTCTACCCGCATTTCTTGAATACACAAGGTTTCCGACCTTGCCTTTGGCTGCACCTACGGCAACCGAATTGATTACTGCCATAATTTTATGCTTTCAATTGATTAAAAAAATAAGAATTACATTGGACTTGCAACGGAGTTAGAGCGGACTTAATATTGTTTGTAGTTTGGTTTTTCCCGACAAATCGGCTGCCTGTCGGACACAAAAATAAAGGGCAAAAGGCAGTGTTATTTTGTTTCCCTGCCCTTTGCTGCGAATTGCCTTTGTTTGCTGTTCCCGTGAAAAAACACGAAAAGGGAAAGAAAATGTAAACGCCTAATTACTGCAAGAAAAAGCGGAGGGAAACGGAGCGTTGAGGCTGTCAAGGTTTTTGAGAAAAATACGCTCGCCCGCAGGGAAAGAGGAAGATTTTTTTCAAAACCCGGAGGGCTTGACCTTTACAGACTTATTTTCTTGCTGTTATCTTTGTGAGCATTTTTTTTTGTCGCTCTTTTGCCATTTTACCAAATGTCCAAAATGGAAATATGGTAATTTGGCAATTTAAACCTGCGTGGAACGCGAATAAAATAAAAAATTCAACTGTTTTAGGGGTGGGTGGTCGGGGGTTGGCGTGGGAGTAGCACCGAAACAACGCAGGTAAAACAGCCCTGAGCGCAGCACTAAAAATGCAGCGAAATGGAGCATAGCGGAATGGCAGTGCATTTTTTGGTTGCTGCATTAAGGCGCGAGCCGACTGCGAGTGGAGCGAGGGTGGCAGACACGGATAGCCATAGCGTAGCGGTGGCTGTGGCTGCCTACGGTTTACCGCAGGGCTGGCGCGATTTTTTGCCGTGTAGTGAAGTTTTTTGCGGGGAAAGCAAGGGCGGGAATGAAAGAGCGAAATGGAACGTAACGAAATGGAGTGAAGGAATGACTGCGCTTGCTTGGGTTAGATAACTTTTTGCGGTGTGAGCGGCGGAAGGCACGACCAAAGCGAACACGGCAAAGACCGCTGAAAAGGGTTGGGAGCAAAAAACGAAACGGAATATTGCAAAAAGCGTGACAGCCCGATTAGCCCGAGCGACCCGCAGGCGAGCATAAACACAGCGGTGGTTGCCCCCTTTTTGAAAGATTTATGAGCATAGCGAATGCCTTATTGGGGTTTTAAGGGGGCAAGAGTAGCCGCTACTGACAACCGAAATGACCGATTGCAGGGAAAACAAGTCGCCACGCCATTGTGAGCACCAAGCGTAGCGGGCTAGAGCGCAGCAATGGTGTGTGGCGGCGTTAGCGGCAAGGGCGGCGAAAAAATACTACCCAAAGCATCGCGGCGGGTGGAGATTTTTTTTTAGCTGCTTGTTTTACCCTTGTCCGCTATGTTTTTCCCGAATAAGGGAATGAGGGCGGAAGACCGCTTTACCTGCGTTGTTTGGGTGCGGAGCATTGAATAAATAATTTATACTGCTATTTTTTGTAACTTTGCGAAGCATAGATATTTTTATTAAATGGATATTTGGAGTAAGGAAAAACGGTCGGAATGTATGTCAAAGATTCGGTCAAAGGATACTAAACCGGAATTGACATTACGAAAAGCTCTTTTTGCAAGGGGTTTCCGGTATCGTGTGAATGATAAAAAACTGCCCGGAAAGCCCGATATTATTTTACCAAAATACAAAACAGTTATTTTTCTGCACGGCTGTTTCTGGCACAGGCACGAGGGTTGTAAATATGCTTATACACCGAAAACAAATACTGAATTTTGGGTTGATAAAATTACTTCAAACAAGGAAAGGGACAAAATCAATTTACAGAAACTTACTGCTTTGGGGTGGAATGTGATAACAATTTGGGAGTGTGAAATTAGACACATATACAAACACGACCTTACACCATTGATAGACAGAGTTGAGGCGGCAATACTCGCGCAAATTCCGTCAAAAATGTCAATGAAAATTTATGAAGAAGTAGAAAACGAAATAATGCTTGTTGCCGAAAGTGTTGTTGAATACCAGCGAACAGCAAAAATACAACCTACTCCGTAAAACCGTGTTTCTTCAATATGTCAAGGTTTTGTTTGCAACCCCAAGCCAAGCGGTCGTTTAATACTTTTTTGCCGGTAGCAATATCATTCATCACATTCCACTGCCAATCTTTGAGTATTCGGCGGCGTTTATCCCAATCAGCCATTTTTTGCACCAATTCTACAGTTATACCGTGGTCTGTGGGTGTTGCGGACTTTGTAGTTTCCGCTTTGGGCTGTTCAGTTAAATCGTCTGCTTCGGAAAGTAAATCAATGTTGTGCTGGCAAACAATATTAAAAACTGTCATTGCCTTGTTGCGTTCGCTGTCGGAAATTGAACGGTTATTTTTAACGGTGTGTGCCATATCAAAACCGACAAATGCCTGCTGTGCAGGCGTGAGAAAACCGCTGTCCCTGCCCCATTCTTCAATTTTTTTCCAAAGTACATAAGGAATGGAGCGGATAATATTTTCTTCGTGCTGTCTGTTTTCTTCGGAATTATCGGTGTCGGCAACGATATTTCGCTTTGACGGATTTTTCTCGTCTATCAAATCGGATTTTATCTCGTTGATATTGAATGCCCACAAATGACTTTTTACCTGTTCCCAACATTCTTCTTTTTTTGCCCATTCAATATAATGTGTAACAGGCGATTTATCCAAAATGAATTTATTTATTTGTTTCATCAAATCATACAGGCAATCGGAAAGTTGAGACGAAATCTGCTGGTTTTTCCAAATTTTGTAAAGGTCTAATTTATTTTCAGTCAAACGATTGAGCAAAGAAAGAGAGTAAGGAACAACCACCTGTCGAAGTTCGCCAATGTTGTAATCGTTCACTTTTGTACCGTAGCGTTTTTCTGCCTCCTTGAACAAAATACATTTTGCAATCGCATCTTCAAAATATACATTGTTGATTTTTCTGATGTTGTCGGGCAGATTGTTATTGATAAATCGGGCGTAGTTTTTTTCATTACCACGCACAACGACATTCGGGCTTACAACTAACTTTCTGCCGTCCCAAACTTCCTGATAAGCATTGATGTATTTTGCCAACTCGACTTTTGAAAACATTTGATTTTTAGGATATTTCCTGTCAAATGCTGCCTGTCGGGATTTTGTAAAGCCTTCACGACCTCGCAAAGTTTTGTACTGTCCTCTTGTCCGCTCGAAAAACCAGCAGGTCTGCATTGAATTTTGAGCCGTAATCGGAGAAAGAATGTAACGCGAGAGTTTTTCAATGGCAACCAAAGCGGGATTATTTGCCGAGAAATCGGCATCGTTCACTTTGTTTTGCGTGTTGGCGTAGCGTGAAATGCGAGAAACAATATCGCCGTACTGTTCGGGATTGTCAATGATTGAAAACTTGACCTGCACGAAAATATTTGAAATATCGGCTTTGTCTTTTTTCGCCGTGTTGTAAATCGAGGCGGTTGTCTGTCCGCCGTTTACGATTTGCAGGTTGCGAATTTTCTTAATGTAGCGGTTTTCTGCATCAAGTTCTATCTGGTCGGCAGTGGCTGCAATTCCATTGTTGAACGCCAAAAACATATGGGGCTCGGTTTTAATTGTGTCGCGAATGCCTTTGTTTATTTTTCCTGTGAATTGCAGGAATGAACGGACATTTTGCTCTAACAGCCTTGCACCGTAATGCTCGTACATTTTGGCAAGGCAAGTACCCGGAATGATTGCAATATATGCCTTGTAATCCTGATTTTCGGCAGAGGTTGATAAACAGGGAATTTCAAACTGTTCGCCCTCGAAATTATCAAAGTCAAGTTCTATCGGAACACGAGACTGCTCGGAAATCTGATATAGATAATTGATGTCGATAACCCGATAAAATATATTGTAACCGCTAATTGTCGTACTCGGCGGAAAATCGCCTTTATACTCGCCATTTGTCAAAATTACTGCATTAATCCGCACTAAATTTTCTTTGAGTTCGGCAAAGTTTGCTAATGTGTTGGCAAACTCGAAAATGGGCGAACTTTCGGCAACTTCATTTGCATAATTGCTGTAAATGCCTTTGCGAAAAAAATTTGTAATGCGCTTTGTGGCGGTTTCAATTTCCGCTTTTGTAACGGTTTCGATTTCGGCGGAATTGTGAAAAATGGAAATAAACAAATCTACTGTTTCGTAATTGTCGGAAATGGCGTAGCCGTTAATTTTGTGCTGTTTGGCTGTTCCTAATGCCTTTTCATCGTAAGCAATGCCTGCGTTTTCGGTTTCGCCTGCCTCAGCGAGCATATCAACAACAATGCGGGTAAATGTCTGTTCCTGCGTGTCGCCGTCCTCATTGCCTGTCTGCAATGCCGCAACTTCCTGAATTAACGATTGACAGTATTTTTGTATTTCGTTCATTGTTCTTTTATCGTGTTGAAAACCTGATTTTCAGAAGTTAAATACTCATCGCACATTGCAAGGATAATCGAATATTTTACATCGCTCACACCACCCCGCAATTCGTTTTCTTTAATTCTGGGAAACTCGTTTTCTATTTTGTAATAGTTTTCGTTTCGGACTTTATAAAATCTGTCCTGATAAAGCACCTCGTGTTTATCCAAATAACCCGCCTCGAATAATTTAGCGTTGAAAAGCGACAAAGCGGGCGTGTCGCTTTCGAGCATTTCACGAATTGTTGCAATTTTTTGGCAAAGGGTTTGACCGTTTCCGTTTGAAACCTCAACAGAAAAATGGAATAAAAACAAATCTTTCAACAAACTGTCATCCAGTTGTCTTTCACCGTTAATCATTACTTTTTGCGGATTGTTGGTTGAGGTAGTTTTGACTTCCACCGCCCAATTTCCGCCCTGAAAATCACGCAAAGCCTTGTCCACGCCTACCCAAGTATGCAGGGCATCGAGCGGAATAGTGTCGGATTTGGCGAGAAATTTTTGCAAAAAATGCAACTCGCCGAAAAGTCCCTGCTGTTCGGCAGGCGTTAAGCCTGTGGAACTGCTTTTTTCAAAAAGCGTTTTCCACTTTTCTAACTGATTGATAATTGTACTGCTGACTTTCTTTTCGCTGTTCAATTTAATAACCGACTGTATCAAACTTTCGCACAAAGAGGCGAAAATATCACGGCTGTGCGGGTGCAACAACTGAATGACAAGCAAGCGGGAATTTACAAAAGTGTTGTCGTTTATCAACATAACTTTCAAATCTCGCAGGTTTACAAAGGAAGAAACATCAATGCGAATGTCGTTGCTGAAAGTAAAGGCGATGCCGTAGTATCTTTCGGGGTATTGGAAAGTGGCGTAAATGTGAAAAGGCACATCGCTTGAATACAGGCGTTTGACAAGTCCAACGCTTTTTTCTTCTTCTAAAATTTCCCAAATTTCGGCTATGTGGTTATTGTTCGTCATAATAATCGTTGTCGTTTTCGTTATCAAAATTATATTCTGTTTTTGCAAAATCATCAACCTGATTTACGGTATAAGAAATTGCGTGATTGCCAGCACTGCTTGGAAACGAAATTACAAAACCAATAAATGGGTCGTCTGTTTTTTCGTACACAATACTTCCTGCGGGGCGGTCTTTTACATTTGCACATTCGGGGTTGAGCGGGTAAATGAGCAAAAGCGGGCTGTTCATTGAACGGAATTTTTGACGGACAACTTCGGGGGCAGGATAATCTTTGTCCCAATCCCTGTTCTGTGTTGCTTTAATTCTTTTTGTTTCAATCAATGCTCTGTCTAACAAATCTTTATCCAAATCAATAAATTCGTCTTTTTGATTACCTACAATGTGATTTTTCTTAATGCAGTATGTGTCATAAGGTGTGTTTTCGGCTCGGTTACGGTCGAAACAACCCACTTCTAAACCATTTGAGAAAGTGTGTTTTGCCTCTGCACTGTCTTTTTTATTCATCAAACCAACACGCCAAGAGGTCAATTCGCCCTCACGCACAAGGTTTTGAATGTATTTGCCTATCAAATCCAAATCAACTTTTTTCAAACTTTCGGCAACTTTGAATTTTGACAAGAAATCGCAAATTTCATCGGGCGAAACGGTACTCCACAAATAGTTATTTCCTTTTTGTTCGGGCGTTCCCAACGATGAAATGAAATTATCTGTGGCAATTAAATTCCTTTTCTTTGCTCCTTTATTCATAGGCAGTTGATAAGTTTCTATCAATCGTCCTGCCCACGATACGGCTCTTTGTGAAGTGTAACGCATTTTAGCAACAGATGTAACCTGCAACTGTCCGGGGCTGTTTCGCACTTTCAAAGAATAATCTTCGGGCGTTCCGTTTATGCCTGCCAAATAATCAAATTCGGCTCGCAATTCTTCGCTTGCAAGCGTGATGTGCATAAACCACTCGTTAAGTTCTTCGCTTGTGAACAGGCGGCACAAATCTACATAACCCGGTCGGTAACCAAACCAACGCCCCATTTGCATAAGGGTATCGTACATTCTTGAGGCTCGCAGGAAATAACTTACAGATAAGCCCTCTAATGTAAGTCCTCGTGAAAGTTTGTCGCCACCGATAGCAATTACAGAGATACCCGTTTTATCGTTTTCGTAGTAAGTCAAAGCATCACCCGAAGAGCCATTGATTGATTTTACTTCAATCTTTTGCACTGCGCTATAAAGCAATGGTTGAATTTCTTCCCACGAATGAACTTTTAAAGTTTTGTCTATTTCGGCAAATTTAGAATGTTGAATTTGCTCGGTAATGGTTTTATATGAATTATAGTCTACGGTATCTTCTTCTAAAATTTGGCGAAATTCCTCTAACATAGTCGGGTCGTTTGCCTCTATTTCCTGTTTGTAATAGTTAAACAACCTTTCAATCAAATCTTTAATGTGGTTTTGCCACGCCTGAAAGCGTGAAATATGAATAAGCATTGAATTGTGTTTTGTGCCTTGTCCTCTCGCTATTCGGACTGCACAGGTAACAATAAAACATTTCACTGCTGTTTTCAGCGATTCGGGAATATCGGTAAAAGTTGGTTTGTCATCATCTTTTTTGTGTCCCTGAGGAACAAAATCGGGATAATCCTTTATCGGACAAACAATTGGCAATAAATCACTGTCCGTTTCATCGGGGACAATGGAAGTTCCGAAAACTTTTTCAGGTCCGATATAGTTTGTCGGTGCAGGAATATTTATGATAAAATCGCGCGGAAATAAATCGTCTTCATTTTGCGGTATAAAAATGTTTGCAAATGGCGTAGCCGTGTAGCCCACATAAGCGGAACGATTGAAAAGCGAAATGATTTTACAGATATTGCTGTTAATCGTTGTGGGGTCTAAATCTTTTATATTTGTGTTGATTGAGGCGTTATCAGCCTCATCATCAATCATTAAAAGTGATTTATTTGTAATTTTTCCTTCTGTGGACTGTGCTTTCAGCCAAGTATATAAGCGTTTGAGAACTGAGGCATTTTTTTTAATTACCAATAACATCGGTTGCGGCGCGTTGAAGCTGAAACCTGCCGTATTGGTTGCTCGACTTGTAAAATCGCCTCTTTCCAAACTTGTTGTATATGAATTTGCAATGGCGTTGTCAAATCCGGGTATAAGCCCAACGCCTATTTTGGTAGTGTTGTTCATATTGTAGGCTCTTTCATACTGCGTATCAAAGCCTAAAAACCCCTCGTCTAATCGCATTTGCGTTTGACTTCGCAAATTGTTGTGAATACCTGCCAAAACAATAATGAAGTTAAAACCTGCATCGGCGGCTTTGCAAATCAAGCCCGAATAATTGGCGGTTTTTCCTGACTGTACCTGCCCGACAACCAAGCCTTTTTTATCAATTATGATGTCGTTGCGTTGCGGGTCGAAAAGTTTGTCAAGCACCTTGTCGGTCAAATCATCCAACTGCAAAATAACGCTTGGGGCAAATTTCTTTTGTTTTTCCAAATATTCTGCGTAGCGTGTCCAAAACTCCCACTTTGATTTTTTGTTCGCTTTGAAATCTTTTAACCAAGGCTCGCGGCGTTCTCTACGCTCTAAAATTTGGAAAGTATCAATTTTCACGCTGTACATTGAAAGCAAATCGTTTTTCAATTTTTCAACATCAACGCTGGGGAAAATTTTTGTTGCATTAACAATGGCATCGTTTATTTCGCTGTCGGTAACGCTCGCTATTCTGCCGATTATCACTTGGCAGATTTCTATTGCAGTTTGGTAGTTATCATTCATTGTAAATCCTCAATTAAGTCCTCAAAATTGTTGAATGGCTCTATTGTTTTCAAATATGCTTTTGCCTGTTCGGGCGTTTTGCCCTGTTTAATTTGGTTCTCAAACATAATCGCAAGTGTTGATTTGAGTATGTTTGTATCCATATCTGAAAACGGTGTTTTCTGCGTTTCTTCGCCCTGCGCCTCGTTGATGTAGATTGTTTTTGTCGGTATTGCTTCTTCCAAAAACTTCAACAGTGTTTCAATCGCCTGTTCGGGTTTTTCTTTTGCCAAATTCTTCAAGTCCTGAATCATTAAGTGCTCACGATTAATCACAAACGACCATTTGCTGTCTTTTTTCTTTTCGAGCCAAAGCGGTTGAAATGTCTGTCCTGCACGCTGTTTTAGTATTTTACCTATGTGCCGGTACACTTCTGTTCCTTTACTTCGCACCGATTTTGCGTAAGATTCTAACTGCTCGCGACAAACTGCGGGCGGGTAAGCTTTTGATTTCTTAATGTCAATTTGCCAATCTGAATCCAAGGAATTAGGCAGGTCAATCTGTATGCGAACTAATTTGTAGTGTTCTTCGGGACGAAACAATCCCAACCAATCGCCCGCTAACAAAAGGCGTTTGCCTCGATACACATAAAAGCCCTGCATTGCAGGATAACCTTTTATGCCCTCTGCTTTTTTGTATGCTTGTTCGGTTGAAAAATTATTTTTGTGTGGCAACACATAACCTTTCATTTTTACTCCGCCATTGATTGTGTCTGTGGATTGTTCCTGCGTTTTACTTTCGTTGATACAAAATGGATTCCACGCCTCAATCTCGTGTCCGCACCAAAATATTTTTATTGATTTTTCTTCGATAAAGCGGTGGAAAACCATTGCAATATGATTTTTCACTTTATCCAAAGCATCGGAAAATTTGCGTTTTGCGTTGTCGTCTGTTTCTGCGGTTTGCAATGGCAAAATGCGGTCTAAATCAGACCAAACAACAAGCGTACCCGATAGCTGACTGTCTAACTCGTGGGTAAATTCTTCGGGAATCCATTGCAATAATTCCCATTTATGGCTTTGAGCGACATAATCCAAATCCCACGACCAAAAAGCGGGCGTTTCTTTTTTGCGTTTGCTCAAAACGGTAAGTTTTCGACATTGCGAAAATGAGGCGGTTTTTAGTCCTAAACCAAAACGCCCCAAATCTGTTTCGAGGCGGTCGGTCAATGGGTTTTGTGCACCCGGGCGCATTGCTTGGATTATTTCTTCGCTGTTCATTCCCTCGCCATCGTCTTTTATGGTAATGACGGATTTTCCACCCTGCCAAATGCGGTTAATGTAAATATTTTTGGCTTGTGCAGAAATGGAGTTGTCGATAATATCGGCAATGGCAGTTTCGAGGTTGTAACCAATCGCTCGAAATGTTTCTATCATTGATGAGGCTTCGGGGATTGCCTCTGCTTTTGCTAAATTATTGTAATTCATCGGTTAACTGTTCTTTTAATTCCTCTGCGATTTTATGAGCCAAAACCACAGGAACAGCGTTACCGATTTGCTTAAATGCTGCACTTCTACTGCCCTCAAAATAATAATCGTCAGGAAATGACTGTATTCGAGCGGCTTCGCGAATGGTTATTGAGCGTACATTGTCGATTGTTGGATTTGATACGGGATAGATATAATAATGTCCGTCCATAGCGATATGAGCCACAACGGTATGACTGCAACCGTTGGGGTCAACGACCTGAAAACGATTGAGAAATGTTTCCGTGTTTTTATGTTTTTGAAGTTCGGGCGGTAATTCAGAGTAATTTATACGCTTACCCTGTTGCCATAATTCTACTGCACGGCGGTAAATTTCTCTGTCGGTTGGGTTGTTTGGGCGGGCAATATGTTGAGTTGTGAAATTGAAATCTTTGCTGCGAATTGCCGACTTTTTCAAATATTTCATTTCCGAAAGGGGCTTTGTATATTCTATCGGTGCACACAATTGTCCCTCGCCGTGCTTTCTTTCTGGCAAGTCAATAAACAAATCTTTCAGCGTTTGATATTTATTTTCTTCTTTTGCTAATTCGGGATAATGAAAGTTTGTCGGGTTGCCGTTTTCATCTTCGATTTTCCAGCCTACGATAATTACCCTTTTGCGATTTTGCAGCACACCGTGTTCGGAAGCAATCTGTACTTCAACTTTCATATCATACCCCGCTTCTTTTACTAATCGGGTTAAATCTCTCAACGGCTCGCCTTTTTTTGCGGTACGAATACCCAACACATTTTCAAAGACAAACATTCTGGGGTGGTAGCGTTCCAAAAATTTTACATAATATTTGTAAAGGTCGTTACGGGGGTCTTTTTCGACTTTTTCCCCCATTCTCGCCCTGCCTGCAACGGAATACGCCTGACAGGGCGGACCGCCAATAATAACATCAACATCGTCATCGCCTTTGAGTTTATCAACTTTTGCGAAAATACCGTTGATTGTATCTTTACCGATTGTCGCGTGAATAACAGACTGTATCACTTCATCAGGAACTTGTGTCCAAAGTTTAGAGCCGTCTTCTTTTTCTTTTTTTTCGTGGAGATATTTTTTGTAAATAGAGAGTTGGTTGTTTTCTCGCAACCAATGGTAAGCGGCACGAGTTTTTAAGGTGTCGCAAGCGTATTTATCCATTTCGATATGCGCCAAAGGCACATAACCCGCCCGAACAAAGCCCTCGGACAAGCCCCCTGCACCTGCGAACAAATCTATGAATTTTAACGGCATTTCTCTTTATTGTATATTTCCTTGCAAAGGTACAATAATACTTTGAGATAATAATTGTCTTTATTTATATATTTTTCTATTTGTTAGTATCTTGGCAAAACAGTCTGAAAACAAGAGTGTTATTTCAGAATTATTATTGTGTGTGTTTTCCTTTTTACTCTGAGTGTTTTATATAGTTTCCGTGTGTTTGCCGTATCAACAAACCCGCATTACAAAATCGTGCTATCTGTTTGTTGGCGGTGCTTTCGGGGATTTGAAGTTGCGAGGCAATTTCAAGGTATTTTGCTCTGTCGAATTGGGCGGGCAGGGCTTGAAACAGTGCCATTTTTGGATTTGTTGAAACTGTTTGTGTTGCTGTTGCGTGTGGCAACTGCTTGAAAACAAAAGCGGCGTGTTGCAAAAGTACTTTTAAAATTTCCATTGCAATTTGAAAATCGGTGTCGGAACAAATCAAAACGCCGTCAATATTTCCGTTTTCCATTATTCGCAGGGCTGTAAACACCATTGCTACACGAAAAGTTATCAATCCCAAACGGCGAATTGTGCCGACATAATCATTGCCCAACAACTCCCAATATTGTTTTTGCACTTGTTCAAAATAGGCGTTAAATTCTGCTTGTTGTTTGCTCGAAAGTGAAAAGCGGATATTTTCGTATTGTTTTAATGTTTGGTAAAAATCGAAAAATTTGTTACCGAAACGGTCGAAGCGTTGGTCTAATGATTCGTTGCCGTTGATAGCGAAAACATCAATCCATTGCAGGCGAATGTTCATACAATAGAACATAAATCGGCTGAACAAGCCGTTTTCGGCATCGGGTATCAGGCTTTGAACTTGGCGGGGTGTTCCCGACAGTAAAGCGGAAAGTTTTGGATTTTCGAGCGTGATATATTCCCTATCCTTGCGCCGCAAATATGATATTTTTTCGTGATGGAAGGCTTTTCGGAAACCATCGGAATAGTTTCCGTGTTCGGATTTGAATGTTTGGGCGAGTGTGTCGCCCTCTGTTTCAAACATCAAGCCAACACCTGCATTGTCGTTCAAAATTTGAAATACTGCGGTTGCACTGCTGTTGGCAGGCACGAACAAAACCCGTAAAGGTGGCTCTTGCGGCTGTTCCACATCGGGATTTTTCTTGTTGGCATTATATTCGATTTGTTGGCGTTTGTATTCTTCGTTTTCGAGTTTGTTTAATTCCCGTAACTGCCGATGTATCGGCTCTACCAATCGGCGACACAATGATAGTCTGCCCTTACCGGCTGAGGCTTGGGCGGAAACGAACAAAAAGAGATTTGGAAAAACTGTAACTCCGCCATAAATGCCGTAAACATTTGGCAGGCAAGCCGAGGTAACTATCAGCGAGCCGAGCAAAAGCAAATCGGCATCTTCACGAGAATTTGCATACTCGGTTATTTGCCGCAGGAAATCGGGCAAAAGTGGGTAGATATTTTCGGGGATTGTTGGCAAAATTTCTGTTTCTTGTTCTTCGTCTGTTTGTTCCGAAATTGCCACTTTTGCCAAATTGCCATTTTGGACATTTGGCAATTTGGATATTTTGTCTGAACCTTGATTTTTAGTATTTTTCTGATTTACAGTATTTTGAGTTGAAATATCAATATTTGCTTGCTTTGCTAAATGGTATAATGTTTTGATTGTTACGCCGTGTCCGTGTGCTTTTAAGCAATTATCATATTGCTTGTTGGTTTCTGTTTCGGTGTAACCGGAATAGAAACGGCTTAATCGGTTGTAGTACTTTCTGCCGATTTCGCCCAAAGCGTCAGCGAGGGCAAAGCCCAAATCTCGCCAATCGGCGTAATTTGGGGCGATGTCGGTGGCGGTTTCTTCTATTCTTTTGGTTATGGTTTCGATGTCATTTTTTGGGTTGTTGCTTGGGACAAATGGGACTGTTGGGGCATTTGTCGCTGTGGGCGTATGCGATACGCCCTTACTTGCCCAATCTTTGGGGTTGAATTTCTTTTTGCTCATAATTTTTTCAAATAAACAGGGTTGATAAATGCCTGCGGGTCGTGAGGCAGAAAACAGGCGCGGGAAATGTCCCGCCCTGATTTATCTACGGCAACACCATAGGTTTGCAAAATGTAGTTGGCAACGGCGGCGAAGAAATCGCCGTGTGCTGCTTGGTTTGTGTCAATGGCAATAATCCACTTCAAACCGTCGCCCGAAGGGCTGCGAAACAATAACTGTGTATCGAAATATTCGTCTTTTAACAAGCGATTAAACAGCGTTTCAATGCTGTTTAAGTGGTCAAAATCAAGGCACAACAAGCCTGAATATTTTGTGAGGGCTTTGTCGTTTCGGGCAGTAAATACGCCCGAAAAGGTGCAGTAATCGAATGTTGAGGCTTTAAATTTTCGAGCTTGGACTACATCGGAAATTGCTCGCAATTTCTGTGTTCGCTCTTTGTAATAATCGCCTTTGATTGCGTTGTAAATTTGCAACAGATTAACCGCCTTGTGAGGTTTGGTATTGCTTATCGGTGCTTTGAAGAAAGAAAACAAAATGTCTGAACCTTGATTTATGGGATTTTTCTGATTTACAGGATTTTGATAGTTGTTTCCGTAGAAATTTCGTTGTTCGCCAATTCTTAAATTCAGCTCTTGATTTATGGTTTTCAGCAATTCATCACCGTTTTGTTGGTAATGCAATTCGGCAAAGCCGAAAGCATCGCCCGCAGGGATAGCGTTTTCGCTATCCCCGTGGCGGGCAAATTCTTTGTCAAAAGCATTGCCTAAAATATTTTCTTTTTCAATGAAAATATGCAATGTTTTTTTATTGGAATTGAAAGGATTACGGCATAAGCCGCAATCTCTTTCAACCAATCGCAACACAATTTCATCGGGGTAATACTGCCGCAGAATGTGGCTGTAAATTCCTAATCCATAGTGTGTTCGGCTCAAAATACTTTCCTTATTTATCATTATTGCGAATTTTGTACATTATATAATTGTCGGAAAGGATTTTGAGAATGTCACGCCGCAGGTAATAAATTTTGTTACCGATGCGTGAAAATGGCAAAGTGCCGTTGGAACGCAGATTTTGCAGGGTGCGGGGCGAAATGTGCAATATTTGCATCACATCTTGTCCGTCAATCCAATCTTCGAGAAATGATTTTTCAATCATTGCATCTAATTCTTCATCGGAAACCAAATTGAGGTTTACCGATTTTGTTTCTGTGATTGCCTGCATACAAGGCAGTTGAGCAACAATTCTTTCGAGGTCGCTTTGCGGATTTTGTGCCATTTGGCGCAAAATTTCGCTGATGTGTTTCGGTTTGTTCATCGTTTCGCCCTCCCTTGATTTACATAATTGACTGCTTCGGCTTGGATTTCGGCGGCGGTTTTCCGCCTGCCCTCTTTCAGCCAAGTGTCGATTTCGCTTTTCAGGAACATCAACTTTTTGCCTTTTTTGTGATAGGGGATTGAACGCTGACCAATCCAAGCGTAAACCGTAGGTTTTGCAGGGTGGTCGGGGTGATACTTGCACAAATCATTGAGATTTAACCATTGGTCGCCCTCTTGTGTTTGCGGTTGTTGGGAACTCAACAAGGTTTCGATTTTTTCGACCTTGTTAATCAAATGTGCTACTGCTTTGGGCACATCGTTAAAAGAAATTTCTTCAGAAAACATAATATTTTAGTTTTCGGCGGATTGGATTTTCTCTTGTGCCAATAAAAAGAAAACCACTACTCAAAATTGAATAGTGGTGCAAAAGAATAAGCAAAACGAGGGTGTAACAGGTTACTGTAACCGGTTACAAATTATCGTTGCTTATTGTATTTGATTGATATATTGCTGTTTAGTTCTGCGAGTATTTTGTTGATTGTTTCGACTTCTTCCCTATGGTATGAGGTTAATTCTTCGGTATTTGACAGGCGTTGTCTGATTTTTTCTTCGGAAAAATCGGTCAGGTAGGCAATTAAACGAGCCATTTTTGTTTTGTCATCCGAAATTGCACTGATGCCTGACTTTTCCAAAAGCAACATCAAAACATCGGTAGTAACTTTCAAAGTGCGTTTTGTTCCGCTCTTTTCAGTGGTTTCGGCTTTCTGTTCTTCGGTGGTAGTCAAAGCTTTTGTGCGTTGGATTAAATCTATTTCATCGAAAATTTGCTGTAAAATATTTCCTTTGTTTTTGGCTTGTTTATAGCGAGTGAGGTAGTCTGCATAAAACAGTTCTCTTTTATCAAGGTCAGAAATCGTATCGGCTTCGGTTTTCAAAAACTCAAAATTTGCGGGCAGGGCTGTGATGTAAGTTAGTTCTTCACTCAAAAGTGGCTCAAATTTCTTAAAATAATGTGTATCAATTTTATCTTTTACGCGAAACAAGAAATATCGCATATTTGGATTTTTATTTTCGGAAAAGCATTGAATAACATATACGCAGGAAAAAATCACATTAACTTCGTGAAGAATAAAACTGTTGCGTAACCGTTTCCAAATGGGTATTACTGCTTCTTCAGGGTATTTTTCTTGCTGTAATTCTTCACAAATTGCATACGCCTGATTAAAGATTTCAAGCGGGTGGCGTTTAAGTTTGACGATGCCGGGTTGGTTACAATCCTGCAAGTGCAATAGAATTTGATAAATGCGAGCGTTCAACTCGCTGTTATCTATGTAGTCGCTTATAGTTGTTTTTGAGCTGTGATTATTCATAAATAGTTTATTTGCCGATATTCAATTTTATAGCGTGTGCCGCCTTTTCTTTCTTTTCATCAACGACTTTTGCATATACTTGGGTGGTTTTTACATTGGTATGTCCTAACATTTTGCTGACGGTGTAAATATCGGTGCCATTGCTTAATTGCAGTGTTGCGAATGTATGCCGGAAGCAGTGAAATGTGATTTTCTTTGTAATGCCTGCGGCTTGTATCCATTTTTTTAGCGGTTTGGAAATCCACGAGGGGTCGGGCAGGTCTTCAAAAACTAATTGGTTGGGGCTGCGCGGCTCGCCGCAAAACTCCAACGCCTGCGGAGAAATGGGCATATATTCAACGCCTTTTGTTTTTTGCTGTGTGAAATTGAGGCGGGCTTGGTCGCCGTCAATCTGTAATTCTTTCCACTGCATTTTTTGAATATCGCAATGGCGTAAGCCTGTGAGGGCAGAGAACAAGGCGGCGCGTTTCAAATCCTTGTAATCGCAGGGCGTGGCTACAAGGGTGTTTAATTCTTCGACCGTTAAAAATTCTCGGCGGGTTTCCTGTTCCTGTATGCCTTTAATTTTTGCGGACAAATCGACCGTTAAATATCCATCAATAAACGCCTGCTTTAATCCTGCTTTGAAAATCGAAAAGTAGGTGGCGGCGGTGTTTTGTGAAACAGTCCCTTTTTTAGTTCCACCGCAAGGGGCAGACAACATAAACATTCTAAAATCTTCTGCCAAACGGTTGTCTATTTTTGAAAACGGCAGAGTGTCGCCCGCAAAAATCTTTAATAATTCGTAAACTCGTCGCCAATTCACAATAATAGATTCGGAACTTTTGGCGTGGCGTTTTTTTGATACGGTATCAAAGTATTCAATGAAATTTTGCTGTGAGCGTTCTTTTTGTTCGGCTTGGGCGGTTTCGGTGTCGCTGTACAGGTCGGCATTGTCATATTCGCGTTGGCGGAGCTTGCGAACGCCATCGGCATAAAGAATTGTTTCGCGGTCTTTTTCGCTGCGGCAAAGGATTAAGCCGTTATCGTCGCGCTTGGGCTTGTAGGTTTTTGAGCCGTCGGCATCGGTACGGGCGGTGCGTTTTTTGTCCCATTCTACTGTTGAAACGGTGCGGTTGAGGTACTCGCGCACTCGTTGAGGCTGCTTTTTGCCCGGCACAAAAACGGGGTAGCTTTCTATGTACAAATACCATTCCTTGCGGTCTTCGACTTTACGCAAGCGGACTGTTGATTTTGTTTTTGACAGTTCTTTCATACGGTAATAATTATTTTTCAAGGTCGTATGGAACTCGCATTATTATTGATTTTTCAAAGGTTAATGCTCGTTTCATACGATTATTGTCTTGCAAAAAGTTTATCAATCATTTCTTTGGGGACATATACATAATTGCCGATTTGCCTTTTGGGTATGCTGTTTCGGCGAATTGCATTTTCAACGGTAGAGGGTGAAACGCCGTATTTTGTTGAGATTTCGCCGATAGTGTAACATTCGCTTGGCTCGTATTGGAGTTTTACGGCTTGTTGTTCCTGTGGCTTTTCTTCGGGAATGGCTACGGCGGTAAACATTGCTTCTATATGGGTGCGGCTTATACGGGTTAATCGTTCGCCCAGATTGATGGCGGGGATTTTACCTGTTTTTATAAGGCGGTGAATGGTGTTTTTGGAAATGCCAAACAATACAACCGCCTCCGCAATGGATATATAAGGGCGTGTTTGGATTTCGGCAATGGTCGCCGTGTTTTCCTGCAAAATCTGTTGTTTGCGTTCTTCTTCCAATGCCTGCTTTTTTCGCTGGCGAATGGAAGCACTGTTACAGGCTGTACTGCAAAAACGGGTATTGAATGTTTTTGCCTCAAAGGCTTTCCCGCAATGCTCGCAGACTTTCGGTAATTTCAATTTACTTACGCCCATATTTTTGCTGTTTTATGTATAAACAAAATCTGATAAGATACTTTAAGAGCCATATTCTTTTCGATTAACGCCCGTAACAAATATGGTACAAATATACAATAAAAAAACAATATACAAGCATAAATTACAAGAAATAAATATAAATAAAAATGCGGTAAACTTTTGATTTACCGCATTTTATCTATTTTTGACAGATGGTTGTTTTGGGTGGTTACTTCACTTCTTCAAAGTCCACATCGGTAACCTCATCGCTTCCTGCTTGTCCGCCGCCATTCGGTGCTCCTTGTGCTTCGTTAGGAGCTCCTTGTTGTGCGTTTTGAGCATTGGCATACATTTCTTGACTTGCCGCTTGAAACACAGTGTTCAATTCGTTTGAAGCTGCGTCAATTGCCGCAATATCTTGTTTGCTGTGAGCCTCTTTCAATTTTGTAAGAGCCGCTTCAATAGGAGCTTTTTTATCGGCAGGAAGTTTGTCGCCAAACTCTTTTAATTGTTTTTCGGTTTGGAAAATCAAACTGTCTGCATGGTTCAATTTATCTATTCGCTCTTTCGCTTCTTTGTCGGCAGCTTCGTTTGCTTTTGCTTCGTTGCGCATACGTTTGATTTCATCGTCGCTCAAACCCGAACTTGCTTCTATGCGGATTGACTGTTCTTTACCTGTGGCTTTGTCTTTAGCACTTACGTGCAAAATTCCGTTTGCGTCAATATCGAACGTTACCTCAATTTGTGGCACTCCGCGTGGAGCCGATGGAATACCATCTAAGTGGAAACGACCTATCGTTTTGTTATCACGCGCCATTGAGCGTTCACCTTGCAAAATGTGGATTTCCACCGAAGGTTGGTTATCACTTGCTGTTGAGAATGTTTCCGATTTTTTCGTTGGAATAGTAGTGTTCGATTCTATCAATTTGGTCATCACGCCACCCATAGTTTCAATTCCGAGCGAAAGCGGAGTAACGTCCAAAAGCAACACATCTTTCACATCACCGGCAAGCACACCACCTTGAATTGCTGCTCCCACAGCTACCACCTCATCAGGATTTACGCCTTTTGAAGGAGTTTTTCCGAAGAATTGTTGTACTTTATCTTGAATGATAGGAATACGGGTAGAACCACCCACCAAAATCACTTCGTCAATTTCCGATGCCGAAAGGTTGGCATCTTTCAATGCTTGCGCACATGGTGGAATTACTGCTTGAATTAATGAGTCTGCCAATTGCTCGAATTGAGCGCGAGTGAGCGTGCGCACCAAGTGTTTTGGAATACCGTCCACAGGCATAATATACGGCAAATTGATTTCGGTAGAAGTTGAGCTCGAAAGTTCTATTTTTGCTTTTTCGGCAGCTTCTTTCAATCGTTGCAATGCCATTGGGTCTTTGCGTAAATCAGGTCCTTCCGCATTTTTAAATTCGTCTGCCAACCAGTTAATAATTACTTGGTCGAAGTCGTCGCCACCCAAGTGAGTGTCGCCATTGGTTGATTTTACTTCATACACTCCGTCGCCCAATTCAAGAATTGAAATATCGAAAGTACCGCCACCAAGGTCGAATACTGCAACTTTCATATCTTTATGTGCTTTGTCTAAGCCATACGCCAATGCTGCAGCTGTTGGTTCGTTGATAATACGTTTGACGGTTAATCCTGCAATTTCACCAGCTTCTTTGGTTGCTTGACGTTGGCTGTCGTTGAAATACGCAGGCACAGTAATTACCGCTTCGGTAACTTCTTGACCGAGGTAGTCTTCTGCGGTTTTTTTCATTTTTTGAAGCACCATAGCCGAAATTTCCTGTGGAGAAAATTTGCGATCGTCTATTTGCACACGCGGTGTATTGTTATCGCCACGCACCACTTTGTACGGCACACGAGGAATTTCGTTTGCCACTTGATCAAACGTTTCACCCATGAAGCGTTTAATAGAGTTAATAGTTTTTTCCGGATTTGTAATAGCTTGACGTTTTGCAGGGTCGCCCACTTTACGTTCGCCATTTTCTACAAAAGCCACAATCGAAGGAGTTGTTCGTTTGCCTTCGCTGTTTGGAATTACCACCGGCTCGTTTCCTTCCATCACCGAAACGCAGGAATTGGTAGTTCCTAAATCGATTCCAATAATTTTTCCCATTTTAGTATGTTTTAAATTGTTTATACTTATTTATTAGTTTGCTTTAGTTTGCTAAATTTTCTTTCTACACTAATCAATACAGAAAGATTTTTCTTCCCGTTTGTCAATGATTGTGCCACACATTTTTTTTATATTTTCAGTGTAAATCTGTCAGAAAAACATTCAATTATTGCGAAAATGTTTTTGTTTTGGCAGATTTTTTATGACAATTTGGCGGAATTTAGAATATCGGCTATGTTTGTTCCCAGAGACAAAGAGATTTTTTCAATTTACACCTTACTATTTACAATTAATTGCTACTTTCGCAACCAAATAAAACACAGTATGAGTTGTTTACACATAAAACTATACAACGAAAACCCCAACGAGCGTCATATTCAGCAGATAGTTGAAATTTTGCGCAGCGGCGGCGTTATTATTTACCCCACCGATACGGTGTACGGCATTGGCTGCGATATTTTCAATCAAAAAGCCGTGGAACGAATTGCGCGTATAAAGGGCATAAAATTAGAAAAAGCTAATTTTTCGTTTATTTGTTACGATTTGAGCCATTTATCGGATTTTACCAAAGCCGTTTCCAATGCTACGTATAAATTGATGAAACGCAACCTACCGGGGGCTTTCACGTTTATACTCAATGCGAATAACAATGTGCCGAAACTGTTTAAAAGCAAGAAAAAAACCGTGGGCATTCGCATTCCCAACAATGCTATTTGCCGTGCCATTGTGAAAGAATTGGGTAATCCGATACTCACAACGTCGGTGCGTACCAACGATGCCATTGAAGAATACATAACCGACCCCGAACTTTTGTTGGAAAAATTTAAAAATCTGGTTGATGCCGTAGTCGATGGCGGTTATGGCAACAACACTGCTTCTACCATTGTTGATTGCTCGCTCGACGATTTTGAAATCATACGACAAGGAATTGGTGAATTGGAGGTATAGGTTGCACCGTATAATTATACAAAAAAACTATTCCGCGAGGCTTGATATATGAAAATCACTTTTATAGTAGTAGGCAAAACGCAAGAGCAATTTTTGCAAACGGGCATTGCCGAATACACCAAACGATTAACCCATTTTTGTCAATTTTCACTCATTGAAATTCCCGATTTAAAATCGGCGAATAATTATTCTTTTGATGAAATAAAAAAACGTGAGGGACAACTGATTTTGGCAAAAATTCCGAGCGGAGCTACGTCGTTACTGCTCGACGAACGAGGAAAGGAATATACTTCGCTGCAATTTGCGGCACTGATTGAAAAAAAACAAAACGAAGCCTGTAAAGAACTCTGTTTTATAATCGGCGGGGCATACGGTTTCTCCGAAGAAGTGTATGCTGCCGTTCCACAACGTATGTCGCTGTCAAAAATGACTTTTTCGCATCAAATGATACGCTTATTCTTTGTGGAGCAAGTGTATCGAGCGTACACTATTTTGAAAAATATGCCTTATCATCATGAGTAAAACTCAAAGGAGTTAGAGAAGTTAGAGAAGTTAGTTCTAATCACTACACTCTAATCACTACACTCTAATCACTACACTCTAATCACTAACCATTAACCATTAATCATTTATTTATTCATAGTCAATTGCTGAAATGCTTCTTCCAAGGTTTTTTCTTGCAATTGCATGGAAATCACAGTAAGAGAATTTTTTACCGCAAAATCAAATACATTTTTTCGTATATCGGCATTGTTTTGCGGCTTTATAAGCCATTGATTTTCGGAAACACACATAGCGTTTTCAACCTCATCTATGGCTTGCAACACTTCGCGAGTGGTGTTTTCCAAAAATTCCACCAACAAGGTTGTGTGCTGTTCGTTTGCCTGCTGTTTTATCAGTTCGGCTTTATCGTTTGCCACAATGTGCCCTTTATTGATAATAATTACCCTATTGCAAATAGCTTCAACCTCTTGCATAATGTGGGTTGAAAGGAGAATTGTTTTTTCTCGTCCCACTTCGGCAATCAAATTACGAATTTCAAGAATTTGATTTGGGTCAAGCCCAGTTGTAGGTTCATCTAAAATTAACACTTTGGGATTGTGAATAAGCACCGCAGCCAAACCGACACGTTGCCTATAGCCTTTGGAAAGTGCACCGATTTTTTTATGTTGTTCTGCTTGCAAGCCTGTTTGTTCAATTACCGCATCAATTGCCGGTTTGAATGGTTTTACAAGTCCGTAAGAACGAGCCATAAACTCCAAATACTCACGCACATACATTTCCACATAGAGCGGATTATGTTCGGGCAGATATCCGATATTTTTTTTAACTTCCAATGCTTGCGAGCGCACGTCAAGCCCATCAACCTGCACCGTGCCTTCAAATTGTGAAATGTAACCGGTAATTATCTTCATAGTGGTTGATTTCCCTGCTCCGTTCGGACCAATAAACCCCACAATTTCACCGCTTTTCACGTCAAATGAAATGTTGTTTACCGCTTTTTGTTCGCCGTAGTATTTTGTTAGATTTTGGATTGCAATTGACATTTCTATGAGTTAA